>SDNN01000154.1 GCA_004524425.1 Promethearchaeota archaeon | reverse complement strand
TTCTGTTTACTTGGGTTCCTATCTTTGAATGGATGTTGTCTTTAATATTTTTTATCTGGTACGCTTTTATTTCTACTTACATGTTACTCTATAAATCATAATATGAAGATCAGTGATTGGAAATGAGAATTAATGTGAAAAAAATCTTAAATTTTGTCTCGGGTGGGAATATAGGGCTCTTTTCTGTAGGAATTATAATATTTGGTGAATTAATTGCATTCTTGCTGTTCCCAGGATATAATATTTTTGAAAACATGGTTTCTGAATTGGGAACGGGCCCTGGAGGGATGTTTTTTAATTTAAGTATCTTCATTTCAGGGATAATTATTATTCCGTACTATATCAAGCTTGCTCAATCATTTGATGGGACTAATATTAACGATAAGATGAAACAATACGCCATTTTTGTTGCCATAATCTCGTGCGTCACTTATTCATTTATTGGATTATTTCCTGCTTTAGAAGAAAATATTATAATATATACCATACATGGGACCATGGCTGCTATAAGTATTGGTTCTGGAATGGGCTATTTGATTTTTTACAGTATTTTAATGTTAAAAGCTGACAATTATTCAAACTATCAGGCTGTACACGGTATTATTGTCGCCGTTTTTTATGCAACGTTTTTATTAACGTGGATACCTATAATTGAGTGGTTCATGAATTTTGCCATACTTTCATGGATAATAGCGAATTCATTATATCTAATAAAAAATAGATATTAGTTATACATCTCAAATTCAGTATAACTCTAAAATTGAAAATGGGATAAAGTAAAATGAATAAATCTAGACAAGTTTTCGATACTCTCTTTAAATACATCCCGGGAGGTCTTTTTGGACTAGCTTCTGTAATTTTAGCTTTCATATTTGTAACTGTCTCTTATTTGAATTTTCCGGGATATAATATGATGGATAATGATGTCAGTATATTAGGAATAGGGCCTGAGTTATCAGCTATAGCTTTTAATGTGGGGCTAATAGTAATTGGATTTGTTGCTATTCCGTTTTTTATTTATTTAGGAAGAGTAGTAAAAAAAGAGGCTGATAATCCAAAACTTATAAATCGAAGTGTGGGATTAACAATTCTTGGATGTATTTCTTTATCTCTACTAGGAATTTTTCCAGTTATGAATGAAACCATGGGAATAATTCATGCTGGTCTAGCACTCACTTTTTTTTTAAGTTCTTTAATAAATCTGGTCATATTCGGAAAAACCATTCTTAATGATAACAGATTTCCAAAGATTCAGTCATACATTAGCATATTTGTTGCTTGTCTTATTGGCTTATATATCGCAACACGATTCTCTATTGTCGAATGGTTAGTGTTTTTTGCTTTAGGATTTTGGATGATTGATATAAGTGTATTTACTCTGGTTAAAAAATTATAAAAATAATTTAAATGAGATTTCCAATCCAAGACCTAGAGAATATAAATTATTTATTAGTTAAAAAAAATATATTTAATAATCACTAAAACCAAATTGATTGTAGAATGAAAATTGAAGATTTACCAATTGGAGATGAAATTAAAGTAAATGGAAAACGAGACGCATTACTTATAGTTGACATTCAAAATGATTTTATTCCAGGAGGTGCTTTGCCGGTCGAGGATGGTGATAAAATAATAAGCGGTATTAATAAAACTGCTAAGCATTTTAAGGATAATAATGCGACTATAGTATTAACTCAAGACTGGCACCCTCCAAACCATAAATCTTTCGCAAGTGCACATCCTGGAAAAAGTCCTGGTGATTTATATGAGTCTAAAGGCATTGGACCCGTTCTTTGGCCAGATCATTGTGTCCAAAATACATTTGGTGCCGAATTTCACGAAGATTTAGATATTAACTTAGCGGATAAAGTTATTCAGAAAGGCACTAATCCGGAGGTGGATAGTTATTCCGGATTTTTAGATAATGATAAAAAATCTAAGACGGGATTGGCAAAATATTTAAAATCAGAAAATATTGAGAGACTTTTTATTTGTGGTTTAGCCTTAGATTATTGCTGCTATTATACTGCGATGGATGGAGTAGAATTTGGTTTTGAAGTCGTTCTTATCGTAGATCTCTCAAAAGGAATTGATAATCCTCCAGGTAATATTTCTAATGCCTTGAAAGACATGAAAGATAAAGGCATTAAATTTACTAAAAAAGACATGTTTAAATGATACCCTAATTATCGCGGAGCATAAATAGCTATTTAATCCATTTTCCTCTACATCTTAACCATTAAATTAATATTATTCAACAATTTAAAAATCTATAGAATATATGATAATTAACACGAATCTATCAACTACTGTGGAAAAAATACGCTCTTTTCTATTGATGGGTCAAATAAATAAGTTCGAAGCGGCAGCATCTCTTCTCACATTAATTAACAACAGTAATAATGACGAAATTAGAATAAATAGTATCGAACTTCTTGGAAAAATTTCTCATGTTAGTAAGCAAATTTTTAAAAGTTTGGAAAATTGCTTAGTTTCAGATGAAAATCCCTTGATAAGAGCAGCAGCTGCATCTGAACTCCTGCATAATTACCAAGAGGAGTGTTATCCTTCATTAGAATGGACGATTAAACATGAGAATTCAATTAAAGTAATTAAAATCCTATTAACCCTTTTTAAAGAATTAGAGAATAAAAAAACAGTAAAGTTAAATGAGAAATTAAAACATAGGCTTTCAACTAAGTATGGCGTGGTTCCCGAAGAGGTCGAATTTCTTTTGGATTTAGAATTAGAAGTAAATTTTTTTAATATCAATTATCTCAAAATGTATTCCACTAATGCCATAAAAGGCGTGATTTCTGACCGAGACAGTAATTACATGATGTGTGCTATCATCAATGGCCATATTAAAGCATTAAATCTCAGTAAATGGGGATTAAATAGAATTCCAGATTCAATTGGTCTATTAAAGAAGCTTGAACACCTCATTTTGAAAAAGAATTATATCAAGACCATCCCAGAATCTCTTTCCAATTTAAGTTGTTTAAAAACCTTAGATTTGAGTAAATGTAATGTTGATTCATTACCCTATTCCTTAACAAAATTAGATAAATTGAAGACCTTTTCAATTGCTCATAATTATAATATTAAGTTAGTACCTCCTTCCATAATTTCAATTTCTAAAAGATATTATGGTAGAAAATACACTCAAGAAGGGGTTTGTCCTAAGGAATCACACGTTTTAGGCGTGCTTGAAATAATTTCAGGAGTAACATTATCAAAGATAAGCAAAAATGATTTAACTCTGTATAAAGATTGTGCTTCTCATTATAAAATAAATGAGAATGGCAATATCGTGGGTATTTACCTTTTTCATTCCAAAAATCCCTACCTCAATTTTATTCCAGAAGTGATTATCGAGTTAAACCATCTTGAAGAACTCGAATTACCTAATAATAAGATAAAATCGATTCCATATTCCCTTGGTAAACTTGATTCTCTTAAAAGATTGAATTTAAGGAATAATGAGATCCCCTTCATACCAGGATCACTCATAAATCTGACAAAGCTGAACTGTTTAAAGTTAGCAGGAAATAAAATTAGAGAAATTCCAGATTGGATAAAGATTAAATTAGACATTAGAAAATGCAGCTATGATATGAACGGATTCAGAAGATATTTTTTTGGTATTCCAATTAAGGAAATAATCAGGAGATTTTCTCCTAATTTAAATGAGAGAGAGAATTATTTGAAAAGATTTTTGAGCAATAACTAAACAATCGCAAGTTTTAATAAAATCTTAAAGTTATTTGTCATTATATAACTCAATTATTACCTCTTTAACGTTAAAAATAATGGTAAAAAAATTTCCCTTTAAGTCAATTTTAATAGCATGTAGCGTGAATACTGCTAGAAGTCCAATGGCAGAAGGTTTCCTAAAAGATTTCTTTAGGAAAAAGAAATTCGAACACATTGTTGTCAAATCTTGTGGAGTTGCTTCAAATGCCCGGGATGGCATGTTGATATCCATGGATGCTAAAATGGCAATGAAAGAAATTGGAATCAAACTGCCGGAACATTCCATATCCATTGACTTAAAAAAGCATCAAGAATTGCTAAAAAACGTAGATTTAATTCTTACTCTTACAGAAAAACACAAAAAAGATATTAAATCCTTGGAACAAGTTGATGGTATTAGAATTTTAACAATAAAGGAATTTGCTGGTGAATCTGGTGATATCAAGGATCCTTCCATGAAAGGTATTGAAGGTTTCAGGGTTGCTCGCAATGAAATAATTAATTGTCTGCTCAAAGGGCTCAATAAATACTCTTATTGATTGCTTCTCATTGGAAATTAATCTAAAAGACGGATTTAAAGATTAATTTGGATTAAATAATAATCTCAGCATAAATTTAAAAAATAAAAATTAATGAAGTAAATATTTAATAATCTACTCCTTATCTTCGTCATAACCCATTTGCTTATGAAATTTTTCTACTCTTTTCTCCCGTTCCTTTTTGTCTAATTCTTCAAGCCTTTGCTCTTTTTGTACCGCAAGAAAGTCTTCCATTTTCTCTAATTTCGTTTTCTTTTTTATGGCAATCATTTGGGAAAAGTGTCGTATCGCTGCTTCTGTTTTTCTTATTTCCCTCTTCACTTGCTGGCCGGTTTTTTGACCCACTCTACTGAATTGAACCATGATCCATTCTGGGGATCCGACTCCATTAGCATAAGTGTTCCAAATATACATGAGGAACCCCATAAACGCTACAAATGCAAAGATTGCTATCAAGAAAACAATAATATTTAATTGTCTTACGAATAAAGCAGCAAATAGCAAGTGAATTAAAAATAAACTCAATGAAATTTTTCCATAATAAATCATCATTCTAATGAATCTATTATCGCCGTCTCTAAGATCTATGAAAAAAAAGCTGATTGCAATGATTAAAAGAGCTGCACCAAGGTTATAAAACATGTTTCCAGCCGTGCCTCTTATTAAAAACTCTGGAATCCCCTGAAATTGGTAATAATCTTGCTGGTTCATTATATCAAATAGATATAGGTGCACGTATTCATTTATTTCCATATTATCTGGATTGCGTAGACGAAGTCCTAAGGAAATTCCAATAATTACTAAAATTATACCCCAAATTAGGAAAATTCTATACAAAACAACATAATCTTGTTTTGTTCCTTTTATCATCGCCTCATAGAGGTACTCTCCAAAAATCGTAGAAATAAAACATATTGAGAGCCAAGGAAATAACGTGAGTTGAGGTGCAGGTGAAGTCACTATAAAATGCAGGATTCCAATTAACAAATTTGTATCTTTACCCAAGTATAAGAATTCTCTTAATCCCGGAGTCACAATAATTATTAATCCCCCAATTATTGCTCTGAAGAACTTTTTTAATTTTAACGCATAATAGGAAGCTATTTGGGAAAATCCTAAGAACATTAATATATTCCATCCCCATAACATTAAAGGAAAAGGAGGGCGATAGACTGCTTGGTTTAAGCCAACCAGATTCATTATAACACCAATGAACATGATTGTCAATCCTCTTGAAAACACTCTATTCCTTATTACTTTGTTGGGGAGAATCCCTTCCTTATTTTTTATGCTAAAAATCACGCTCAAGGCTGAAAGAAAAACAAATAAAGAAGGACCAAGAATATCTAATCCACAAAAAAGCACGGCATATGCAAATAGCCAATCGTTATCAAGCCAAGCTTCAGCTATGTGTGCCATCATGATCATGATTATGGCGAATCCTTTAACAAAATCTATACTTCTTATTCTCTTAGGACTCGCATAATCTAAAAGATCATCCATGGGGATTTCTTGCTTGAGATAATCAAAAAGTGGAGGGGATTCCATTTCAGCTTCTGTTACTGCCATATTTTCACCCATATATTTTAGTGATCAATTTGGTTTTTTTTAAATTAGATAAATAACCAAATTTTCAATCAATATTATAACTAATATTAAATCAAACTAGTATAAAAAAGTAAAAAAAGCTATCAGAATTTAAATCAATTGCATTGTTTAGTGGTTCATAAAATGATTGAATATATCATAATTGCCATACTGCAAGGATTAATAGAGTGGCTCCCAATCTCATCCTCAGGGCAGGTTATGATTGTTGCTATCAATTTCTTTGGCATATCTCCAGAAGAAGCTTTTAGTCTTTCAATTTGGCTCCATCTTGGTACGGCTTTTGCGGTTATTTTGAAATTTAGATCTGAATTTGTCAAAATTATGGAAACATTTTTCCCAAAAACAGAAAATATAAGTGAAATTGACATAAAACGACGGAATTGGCTGATATTTGCTACAATAGGAACAGCTATCACTGCTTTACCCCTCTATTTTTTATTTAAAGTATTGTTGATAACTGAATTCTCTGGTCGTCAAGGAGATATAATAACCTTGGTTATATCAGGATCTTTAATAATAACTGGTATGATATTACTAAAGACCAAAAAAAGCTATGGAGATAATGATTTAGGACAGAAAAAGGAAATAAACTTAAAAAAAGATGCTTTAATGTCTGGGTTAGTTCAAGGCATTGCAATTTTACCTGGAATCTCAAGATCGGGAATGACTATATCAGCAATATTGCTTAAAAATTATGATCAAGATACCGCTTTGAGACTAAGTTTTTTAATGTCCGTCCCAGCTGTTTTTGCATCCATTTTCGTTGACATTATTTTTGGAGAAGGATCTGTGTTTGCTCTCTTGGAACCTCTTACAATCATAATAATTACTCTTGTAAGTTTTGTAGTGGGATATTTGACTTTGGAAATTCTGCTTAAACTGGCAAAGAAAGTCAATTTTGGATATTTCTGCATCATTTATGGCATGATAGCTTTTGTAATTATTGTCCCTTTTCTACTAGTCGCCTAAATAACTTTGTTCTTTCAATAAATCTTCAATGAAATCCACTAAGATATGCTCAATATTATTTATTCCTCTAAGTCCTGGGAAATCGTTTACATCAATCA
>SDNN01000153.1 GCA_004524425.1 Promethearchaeota archaeon | reverse complement strand
TTGTACGTTGAAGTTACTCCGGATTCAGATAACAACGTTGAGTTCGCATTTCTTGAACTCACGCGAAAAATAGTTGATACTGCTTCTTAGGATGAACCTTATAAAAAGAAAAACAAGGAGAATCTAAATTAAGCTCTATAGAGTATTCTGGATCCATGAATAATTCTGATAATCTGAATTCTTTCTTTAAAAATAGTATAAATCAAACGATAATTCTTTATAATTATTTCTCGAATATTTGAATCATCAAGTTCTGGCACTTTTCTTCCCATTTTTGGAAAGTTTTTAAGATTGTCTACTTTTTCACGAAAGTAGTTATTTTAACTTTTATAATTACTGATTTGATATTGAATGAGCATGTAAAAATCATTAAAAAAAGAGTGATAATCTAAATTAAGAAAGAAATTTGTAAAAATTTTAAAAAGAAAAAATTCATGTCCTCTTGTATATGAATCTCTCAAATGATTTAGCAGATGGCATCTCTTCGGGCATTCCTTTTCGCTTTCTTATGTCTAAGATCACGTCTTCCTCTAATGAGGGCGGAACTTTTTCAAATCCCTTGAATTCATACCCAAAAAAGGCTCTACCTTGCGTGGTGCTTCTAATCTCGTCGGCAATACCGATAATTTCTGCTGCTGGAATCTGGCCTTGAACCCTGACATATTCACCTTCTGGAATGACATTGTTTATTCGACCTCTATGTTTATTGATGATTGCATTTACTCCACCCTCAGTACCTTGAGGTGTTTTAACGTCAATTCTTTGCACGGGTTCATATAAATGAGGCTTTCCATCGAGCATTGATAAGGCTAAGGCCGAAAACATCATGCCAGCTGTCTGAGCATACTGGGTATGTCTCGGATCCTCGTGTATGGTCATATCCGTGAAGACAGCCTTTATTCCGATGGCAGGCTCCTTGGCAATGACGCATTCACTTACCCAGTCTCTAAATGCACTTACAAGATCATTTTTAACACGGTCAAATCTTTGTAAACCAGATGTGCCATTTACCAGAACATTGCCTTTAAATACATCGACGATCCTTCGAGCCTCTTTGGTATCCCATCCTGCTTCTTCTCGTAATATAGCAGCTCGTTCTTTTTCATTTTGTAAATCAGTTACCTTACCCTCATCTAATAATTCTTCAGTTTTCTCATCTAAAGGCTCTAAATAAAGTAAAATTCTATTATGAGCATTAGAAGATTTGGTATGGAATTCCTTGCTTTTTTCGGTAATTTTTTCTCGATATACTATTATGGGTTCTCCGATGTCAATTCTAACTTGATTGTTAATTCGTTTTGTCAAGATTTCGATTTGTAGCGGGTCAATACCACTTAGGATGTATTCCATTGACTCTTTATTTAATCGAAACTCAGCAGTGGGATCAGCCTGAAGCCATTTTCCAACCACTTCACCAAGCTTAGCGAGATCGTGAGGATCTTGCGGTTTTATGCTTCTTGACACAACAGCCTTACAAGCATAATGTATTTTCTCAAACGATGGTAATTTTGAGAGCTCATCCTTATCTTTAGGAACGTTATTGGCATCTATGAAGGTTTCACCGGAGGGACAAATAAAACCATAAAGCGCGAAAAGGTTTCCGGCAGGAATTCTAGGAATGTCTAAAAGATCGGTTATTTCCATGACGCCTAATCTTTTTACTCTACTGGCAGTTCTACTGCCAAGTAAATAAATTGAATCAGATTGATCAAAAGTACCAGAGAAGACTCGTCCAATGATAGTTGCTTGATAATTTCTTTTTGGATCTAAAAATAACTTGGTTACCATTCCATAAAGAGGTCCTTCTGGGTCGCTTTTTATGAGAGCTTGCCCAAGGTCTGAATCTAAGTCGCCAGACCAGAGATGGGGTATCCTGTATTTGGAGGCAGAAACTGGATCAGGGAGATGATCAACAACCATTCTAAGTATGGGTTCATCTAAAGGTAAATTATCTCTCAACCATTGAATATCGCCTTCATTATATTTTTCGAACACAGTTACGGGAGTGAAACCTTTTTCCTTTAAAATTTCATAGGTAAACCCCCATCCATGTTTAGCCGAACCGACTGCAACGCTATTCTTTGCAAAATCAACCCCCCACTCAGAATCTTCGGGTCTAACTTTTTTGATTAATTCGTTAACTTGGTTTGTAATTTCATCTATCTTAGCATATGTATCCTTGGGGCTTAACTTGAGTTCGCTAATTAATCTATCCACCTTATTTATGAACAGAACAGGTTTACACAATTCTTCACCCACAGCGAGCCTAATATTTGTTTCAGTTTGAGTCATTATCCCTTCCAAGGCATCCACTAAAATAATTGCCCCATCTGAGCCTCTCAAGGCCCTTGAGACTTCTCCAGTGAATGAAATATGGCCAGGAGTATCATTTAATTGAAAAATATAAGGCTCGTCATCATCCTTGTCTCTTGGATCATTGAACGCTAATAAAACTACTGAAGTAAAGATGGTGATGCCTCTTTCTTGTTCTTCATCATCGCTATCGGTCATTTGAAGTTGACCAGCATCTTCGGGTCTCATCAGCCCCGCTCTACGTAACAAGTAGTCAGTGGCCGTGGTTTTCCCGTGGTCTATATGCGCTGTAATTGAAAATATTCTTTTTTTCTGGTAGGATCCCTCGGTGACTAATTTTGCTATAGTCTCAGGGTTCTTTACTTTTACCATGATATGTTCACTTTACCTAGTTTCTTAATAAATTATTACAAGAGGAAATATAGGAAAACATAAAAATTTTATGGATATAGCCTATAAAACACTAATTTTATTAAATTATATTGATTTTAGTAAAGTCTTATTGCTTGAATCGAATAGAAAAGTAGTTATCCGATAAATAAATGAGAAAAAATTTAGAAAAAGATTAGATTTTTATTGGATACTCTCCAAATTCTTTAGTTGCTTCCACCATCCAGCGTAAATTCTCGACATTTACTCCAGGATGCATGTTTGCTGCCGAAACTATAAAACCTCCCCCGGGACCTGCTGTTTTTATCGCATACTTGACTGCGTCAAATACTTCTTTTTTAGGAGCATCAACTAGGATGTATGAAACATCAATATTGCCCATTAAGCAGATTTTATCTCCCACTTTCTTTTTCACCAGAGCTAAATCAACTCCCGCCGTGGGTTCGAGGCTTTGCAATCCATCAAAACCACAATTTACGACGAAGTCTAATAAAGGCGTAATCTGCCCGTCCGTATGAAGGACAATTTTACCACCTCTCTCGTGAACCGCTTCAGTTATGATTCTATATGCTGGTAATAATAACTCATCAAATTTCTTAGGACTCATCATTGGACCAGAATGATATGCTAAGTCTCCAGATTCAATGAACATTTCAGCACCAGCATCCATATAACTCATGTATATATCCCTTGTGAACCGAGCATATACTTCATGAACTTCTTTAATAAAATTGGGGTTTTTATGGAGCATTTTAGAGTAATACGTCATTCCCATTCCTTGGGAGGCGCTTTCAAAGACTCCTGCCAAATCATTCGTCACGGCCACGAAAATTTTATCTTTATGATTTTTAATCGTGCGCCTGTAAAATTTCTTAACAAATTTTTTATATTTCTCAGTTAGAGGTCCTTCAATTTGTTCTTTTGTTTCTTTCCATTTTTCAAGATCGCTCATGGTGCCATATAAATAATAGGGATTAAAATTGCCTTCATTATTTTTTGCTTCCCATACACGCCCGAAAATATCCTTCATTAAGAGCCTCTCATCACCAGGAATGTCAACAAAATATAATGGTATCATCCCGACTTGCATGCAATCAAGACCAATCTCAATTGCAGCCTCAACACATCGAGAAAAAACGGATGATTCAACACTCTCAATTAAATTGCTTAATTCTTCTGCCCAACCATCCGGATTATCTCGTTTTATTTGTTCAACGGTATCAAAATCAGTTACTTTTGGTTTTCCGAGAATTTTATCCACGTTGTTAGCATCAATATAAATAGTGTGGCAAGGTATTCGGTCAGGCTCCTCCAGGTTTAATGCCGTTAATACCCTTTCTCTGCAGTCCATTTGAAAAACCTCCCATTTTATATGAAAATTTTTTTAACTTGCTAATTTTTTTATGTGCTTTACTCCTTCAACGGCGTCATCGGCAAAATCATCTGCTCCTAATTTTTTGGCCAATTCCATGTTCAATGGTGCGCCTCCCACGATCAATTTTGTCTTATCTCGAAGCCCTGCTTCTTTTAAAGCATCATGAACTACTTTTATTTGTTCTACAGTCATGGTTAACAAAGAACTCAATGCCACGACGCTCGCTCCCGTTTCTTTTACCTTGTCAATAATGGTTTTATCATCCACATCCATGCCAAGATCAATGACTTCAAAGCCAGAACTCAACAGTAATGAGCTGAGAATGTTCTTGCCAATATCATGGTTGTCTCCTTTAACCGTGGCTAAGATGACTTTCACCTTCGATTGGGACTTATCTGAGGCAGCTAATGCCGGTTGCAGAATCTTAAAGGCTTCCTTCATTGTTTCTCCCGCCAATACCAATTCAGTCAAGTAATATTCCTTTTCTTCATATCTCCGACCGACCTCGTCCATTCCCTTGGTTAACGCATTTAACACTTCAAAAGGATCCTTTCCATCAGACTCCAAGGCCTCCTGAACCGCATCTGCTATATCATCGACTTCTAATTCGATGATAAGTTCCGTCAATTTCTCAAAATCCATATATTTTTACCTTTATTTGTTTTTTCTATTTTTATTTTATTTTTTATTGATTTTATTTAAATGTTTTTCATAATATTATTTATGATTTTTAACCCATTAACAGCGTTGGTGGTTCCAAAATCAGCTCCCGTATCTTTTACCCAATCCTCGTTAATTGCGACTCCACCAACAATAAAAATTAAATTATCCCCTTGATCATACCTTTTTTTTATGAGTTCAATAGTTTTCCTCATCGGCTCCTTAGAAGTTGTAAGAAGCCCCGATAAACCAACTATATCGGGTTGATTATTTTTTACTTCCTCCAAAAATTTTTCAGGAGGAACATCAATTCCTAGGTCAATAACATCATAACCTTCTGATCTTAGTAATGTTATGATTATGTTTTTTCCAATGTCATGCATGTCATCTTTTACAGTGCCAATTACTACCTTTCCCCTTCCTTTTTCTTTCTTTTTAGATAAAAATGGTTCTATTAATTTAGTAGCTTCTTTAAAAGCATCTGCGGCAATGATCAAGTCAGATAAAAAATATTCTTCTGAATCGAACAATTCACCGATTTTAATGAGGGAGGTTCTAAGATCTTCGATAATTTCTAATGGTTTGCGAATTTTCAGTTGATCTTTGACCAATTTAATTACTAGATCTTCTTCTAAATCCACCATGGCATTTATTAATTGCTCACTCATAAAATCAACCCATTATCAGTATTTTCGCTTGTTTTTTACTCATTAGGATCAACCAATTTCTTTTTAGTTTTATAACGTCCATATTTCTCTGCTAGTTCAATCATCATATCTAGTCTATGTAATGGGGTGCCCCGGTTGATTCCACCTCCAGTTGATAACATGTATCCACTTCCAGGAGCATATATCTGGATATTTTCTATGATCTTGTTTTTTACAACATTATCGTCTGGTTCCCTTAGCATAATATCTCTTCCAGGCACTTGTCCCATTAAAGCATATTTTGACTCAACATTTGAGACAATCTCTTTTGTTTTCTTTAAATCTCCTTGTGGAGCCCAATCTTGACCATGAAATATTTGATATCCCCAATTACCTATTTGATCAATCACATGATAACTTCGATTTTCGCTGTGATAAAGTAAACCTCCAGATATATCTTTTAAGGCTTCAGTTAATTTAATGTGATAAGGGGCAAAAAATTCATCAATTAATTTTTTATTTAGGAATCCACTCACATGATCAGCGATTAAAACAATGGATGCATAACCTCCAATCAACTTTGCCCATTCTGAAAGAAAATTTATCGTGAAGCTCGTGCATTTCTCTAAAAGTACATGCATGAGTTCTGGCCTTTTTCGTAAATCAAGAAGAAATTTATCATACCCATATACTTGACCCGCAATTTCCAAAGGTCCGAAATCCCCTATTCCTGCAGGTTTAATTCCTGTTTCTAACGAGTATTCAATTTTTTTTAACCATAGACCTGTCCCGGGTACATCCCATGGGGATTCAGGTATTTCAAATGTTTCAATTTCACTTGATTTTTTGATGACATGTCCAGCAACAGCAGGAATTTCATCTTCTGGATTTGATATGGGACATCCTAGAGCTTGTGCAACAGCATAAGGCTGGTATATTGAAACAGCACAAAAAGCATCTGAAAATCTTTCTTTAAATCGCTCGTTGTTTTGAATTTGAAGATCAACATCGTTAAGATATGCTTTAACTGTTTTACCAGCAAAATCAGCCATGAAATCCCACTCGGGAAAAAATACTACTGGTACTTTATCCGGTTTTAAGAAAGCCATTGCCTTAAGAAATCTTTGAGTAGGACTTAATGATTTACTCGACATGACAAATTTTAACTCTTAATCCTAATCCTAATGATATAAAAGTAAATTAATTCTAACATAAAAAAATATGTTCTCCGCTAAAATAGGATAACTTTCCTTATCGAATTTAAAATATTATACAAAAAAAGGGACTATCATATTTTTCAATACATATATTGCTTTTTTACCTGACTTTGTTTTACAATCAAAAGACAGGGATATATTGATCAGCTCTAGATTATCTGGAACTTTATCGACAACAAAATTTTTTAAAAAATCGAAAAAATTATCAAATTCTCTTTCAGTTTCGACCCATAAATAACCATTTTGCTCAAAGCAGTTTTCATTCTTTTTTCGAAATTTAGTTGCATGAAATTTGTTTTTAACTGGTGGCCCCTTTCGGAGATAAGTAGGTGGAATTATAATTTTATCACTATATAGAACTAAATTATATTCACCAATTTTTTCTTCAAAATATACTTCAAAGACAATCTTT
>SDNN01000152.1 GCA_004524425.1 Promethearchaeota archaeon | reverse complement strand
CAGGTTTTTTCTAACTTAATCCCAAAAAAGATAAAATTATCATGAGAACACCGCTTATAACTGCTAAAGCAATTGCCCAATAGCGACGTGGGGCAAGTTCGGGCGCATGTTTTTTCATTTCACTATATGATACATAAATGGGAATAATATAAATCAAACCAAGTATAGGGCCAGTTAACATGCTAGCCGTCGAAAAGAGCCACATCGGTCTAGCTACTATGAAAATAAAGATTAACGGTAAAACAGTGAAAAAGGTAAGACATATTCTGTAAACGGTTTCTCTTTGGATACTAAATCGTTTGTAAATGCCAAATCGTTCGAAACTCTCCTCCCATAACCTTGAAAACCCATAGAAGGGCCCTATTATGGAACTGAACAGTGCAAATATTCCACATAATATAAAAAGAATTCCTGACCATTCCCCATAAGTATCCGTAAAGATATTAACCATTTGAGGGATTAGATCCCATCCTTCTGGTTCTATTCCTCTTACGTGCAGAGTTTGTGCCGCAGCAATCCAAATAAATGTCGAGAAGACAGTGAGAATTGTGGCTGAGACGAGATTTTGATACAGGACCATGTCCTTCCATCCTTTTAAACGTCGACGTTCTTCTTTTGTAAGATCCTCTGGTTCAATATTATATCCTTTAGCGGTTGCTTCAAACATCCCCATCTGTTTATCTTTAGCATACCAGATGTAGGAAACGGTTGGACCAAATCCAGCTCCTAGAACAACAAATAACACGGCAATAGTCATGATGCCTGATGTGGTTTCAAGCCCTTTAATTGGCCCTAGCATCTGGGGAGTATAGCCAATAACCCATTGGTTTAATGGTGGCCAGAACAATATTGCTACGATTACTATCAATGATAAAAATAACCATAACAAGATTGTTGAAACTTTTTCAAGTAATTTATAACTCCTAGTTAATACAATTCCAAATGCCACCACGATGATTAGTACGATCCAAAAATATAAGGATATAGGAAGTAAGAAATTAATAGTTCCGGCGGTCTGACCAAGAAGCCCTGCAAGAAGCATTGAATGAAGGATACAACCCAACATTAGGCAAAAAAACATCCATCTTAACCATTTCTTGTTCCAAGATGTCTCGAGAAAGGTCTTACCTCTCACAACTCCATATTGTACTAGATAATATTGCCCAAAAATCTTAATAAATGCGATCAATGGAATTAACAAGAGCCCTCTCATACCAAAATATGCACCCAATAGCGGTACAGTAATCAATTCACCACCTCCAATCTGAGCTGCCGTAAAGATGAAAGCAGGCCCCAAATATTGAAAAAATTCTTTTAGAGTTTTGGGAGGCTCTGATATTCGAGGCTCCGATGATGTTCCACTTTTTTCTTTCGAATGAATATCATTCATTATTCTAATATCCCTTATATTTGAAATGTTATAATTTCCTATTTTAGGAAGAGGTAGAAGAAATAAAACGTTTTTGATTTTCTTAATGCGGTCATTATAACAATTTTCAAAAATACATTCGAATTGCTAAAATGATAAGAATAAAGGCTACTAAAAACTGAAGATGCACTTTTGTTATGCGATTTGAAATTCTGGCACCAAACGCAGCCCCTAAAACGGCACCCATGGCAATAAAGATACCCACGATATAATCTATTTCTCCATAAATGCTCTTAATAATTGTATTAAATATGGCAGTGAAAAAGATTATTCCCGTTGATATGGCAGTAGAATTGTGAATGGGGTATCCTAAAACTATATTTAATGCAGGAGTGTTGATCACTCCGCCTCCAATGCCTAACAAATTTGCAACAAATCCCGCTAGGAAAAATAAAGGGATTGACTTAAATAAATTAGACCTGTAATCATGATCCATTAAGGAGAAATCGTCTTCTTCTTCAATATCTTGATTTTTAGTTCTTTTTCTAAAAGTTAAAGCTTTTCTGATCATGTTTAATCCAGCAAATATTAAAGTTGTTGCAAATAAAATCTTTAAGAGAGAATTGTCAAATTTGAAATAAAAAGTTAAAAGAGTACATGTCAAGGAACCCAATATAGAAAATGCTGTAAAAATTAACGTTGGTTTAAGCGCAATTTTCTTATCTTTCAAATATACCGCAAATGCTACCCCAGATGATATTAAAATGATGAACGTGGAAGTATCAATCGCTTTATTTATCGGATATAAAAGAATTAAGGTCATTATGGGTACAAAAAAGACGCCTCCCCCGATCCCTGCGATACTACTTACAATGCCAACAAGGAATCCTAATAAGATTAAAATGATGATGATATACCAAATAAGTTCCATTAATTCTTGAAACATGAAATCCTATTATAACTTTTATAATTTCACTTGACAAGAGAAAGGCAATCAAATAGTTCTAATAAATTATTCTAATCTACTTTCTTAGCTTTCTAAATTTGGTTCAATAATGATTTAATAATTGTGGCTAAAATCTTTAATATAGGTAAATCTATTTTTATATTATATCATGGGGAATAATAATAAAAAACTGGACGTCAAGTTAACGATATGCTCAAGATGTAAAAATCCGTTTTTTCTAGAAAATCCAGAGAACTATGAGTTATCAGAGCTTGTCTGTGATAATTGCATTCAATTAGAAAAACGCAAAAAAGAGCTCATGTTAGGCGTGTTTGAAAAAGTAATTGAAGTTGAAAACAAAATGGAACAAAGTATCAACCAAATGAAAGCTCAATTGAATGTATCCAAAGGAAAATTTAACAAGGAATTCTTCATGAATCATATCAAAAGGAGAGCTGACAGTTTAAAGAAGTCAATTGAGTTAGTAGAGAAGATTGAAGAAACTAATGATGAGAAATACATCGACGAGTACATAAACTTATTTGAAAAGTTAAAAAAGGACAGTCTTCATTAAAACTCCTAATTATTAACATTTATTAAACTAATTATATAAATTCATGAAACCTTAATGAATATAAACCCAACATTCATGTTCTTTTTGATACCATGATATTTAGCATCTAATTTCATGATTTTGGAACCTAAATAGACAATAACCTTCCAGAAAGCGCGGAACATGCTGTTGGTATCATAAAGAAACCTTAAACTTAATATTTTTTCTTCCACTTTTTGAGGATGGGATGCTTGAATCTCTGATATCTTCATTAATGGACCATATATTCCAAATGATCTTATAACCTTGAGATTATGTTTCTTCATCAAATCAATAATTTGCTCCAAATCATACCTGCGATAATGTCCGATTATTCGATCTTGATCAGAGTAGCAAATTTTCCTGTGAGGAACGGTTATAATCAGCAATCCTTTCTTTTTCAGTGTTCTCTGAATTTCGAAAATAGCTAACTCATCATCTTCAACATGTTCCAAAACGTCTAAAGCACTGATTATCTCAAAAGAATTATCTCTATAAGGTAAGTTAGTCATATCTCCATTAACCGGGTGCCAAAAGGTTTTTGATTTATATAGTCTCAGGGGATAATTAGCCAAATCAAAAAATGATTTATTTTTAATACTTTTCAAAAAGAGAAAAATGGAATTGCCAGAAGAACCTAAATCTATTCCGGTATTAAATTTCAACTTTGAAGAAATGAATGATTTTATAGTATCAAATTTGCATTTAATACCAGGGGAAATATGATACTCTGATATGGTTCGATGACTGAAACTAGCATGTTGTTCATAGAAATCTTTTTTATTCATTTGTCAACAGACCTGGTATTGGTAGAAACATAACTTGATTTCTCAAAATAATTAAGATCCTCTCTTGAAAGAATGAGAACCATGAAGAGATTTAATTATTATTATGTTTAAGATTTAATATACTTTTTATTAAACCATCTATATAATTATTATATATTTTTTAAATACTTTCGAGTTGAATCACATTGGAATATAACTACTTCGATGAAAAAAGAGAAAAAACTCCTTGGAGTGAATTGGAAACGAATTGGATTAAAAGAGGTAGATGGACTTTAAAACGACTATACGACACAATACCATCACTAAATAAAAGGTATAAGGAAGCAGGAATAGTTCCAGATGATATTAAAAGTGTTGAAGATTTTAAGAAAGTACCTTATCTCACGAAACAAGATTTCCTTGATGCGTTTCCAGATAAATTAATATGCGTGCCAAAAGAAGATATCATTCGGATGCATGCAACCAGCGGTACTTCCGGGCATCGACCAACCTGTGGCTATTATACACAAAAAGACCTTGACGATTGGAGTTATTTATGTGCTCGCAATTTAGGGGCTATTGGAATGACTAAAAAAGATGTTTTTCAAAACACCACTTCAGCCGGGCTATTTACTGGTGGTTTTGGCTATGCTCAAGGATGTACCGTATTGGGAGCAATGTTAATTCCTTTTGGTCCGGGCATGACCTCTCGGCAACTTGAGTTCTTTAAAACTTTTAAAGTAACTTCATTTCACGCCATTCCTTCTTTTGGTTTACGATTAGCTCAAGTAATGGAAGAGGAAGGAATAAAAAAGGACGATCTTTTCTTAAAGTATGCCATTTTAGGTGCTGAAGGGTGGGCAGAATCTACCAGAAAAACTATTGAAGAAAGGCTTGGGATAAAAGCATATGATAATTGGGGTATGACGGAATGTTATGGTCCAGGACCAACTGTAGAGTGTCAAGAACAAAACGGACTTCATATATGGTCTGATTATTTCTATCCAGAGATTATTGATCCAGAAACAGGTGAAGTATTACCTTATGGTGAAACGGGAGAACTCGTTATGACGAGTCTCTATAAAGAGGCGATTCCTATTTTCAGATACCGCACGGGTGATATTACAGCCATACATAAAAGTGAATGTCCGTGCGGAAGAACTGGTTTTATGATGGATAGGATAAAAGGTCGAAAGGATGACATGCATGTTATAAAAGGTGTAAATGTCTATCCCTCTATGATTGAAGAAGAAATTTTTAATCTATCTAATTACTTCACGGATGTATACTTAATCGTCTATCATACAGTTGGAGTGATGGATACTGTTACTGTAAACGTAGAAGCTAAACCTGGTGTTGATAAAGCTAAAGCGCAAGAAGAACTTGAAAAAAACCTGCGTGAAGCTACATTTTTAGGAATAAATGTCACCACCTTTGACCCAGGCACGCTTCCCCGACAAGAAGGAAAAGCAATACGTCTTCAAGACATTAGAGATCGACCAGATGGATATAAAGGTTGGTTGAAAATGCTGAAACAACAAAAATAAAATCCATTTTCTCTAAAATTATCTTTTTATTTTTATCAATTAATTATCATTGAAATTGATTAAACTGAGAAAATAAGAAAATAGAATAAAAAAAAAGAAAAAATTTTGAGTACTTCTATGTATTTAGAAGATTGATTTCGGTTAAAATCATGTCCTGCCTGTCATAACTCCAAATATTTCCTTAAGGAACTCATCACTGGGTTTGGAGTCTTGTGTAAGCTTTGAAATAACAGGGAAGGCAACTACTGCAGCAACTTGGGATATGATGAATTCGTGAATATCTCCAATTGCAAATGAAAGCCAGGGCGTGTTCATGATAGGAACGCTCCTAGCTGCTCCGAATAATAGTCCATATAATCTAAGACCTCCCGCACCACCTATTGCATAAAAGACGTCATATCCTCTCATGCATAATTTCCAAGATATGGCTGCGATCAAAGCAATGACTCCAGAATACAAAGCTGCTTTTGCAGTTCCTTTTTCCCAAAATAATCCGAAGACATAAGGAACTAAAATAACGGCCGCCATTGCAGACCACGCGAACATGCACAGCGCCAGCACCGCGCCAATTCTCAATAGTGCTAAAAATACTGCAAGAACTACTACTACAGTTGTCGTGATTCTTGTAATGTATAAAGCTCTATCATCTGAACATCCAGTTTTTCTTTGATAAACATCAATGGAAAATCCACTTGCAGCCATCATTATAACTTTTTCACCAGTGGTTAATGAAGCGGCGGTCACGGCAGCTAAAAATAGAGCAGCAATAACAACAGGCAAAACTGCAACCATTAAATTTGGAACTGCAGATTCACCGACCCTCCATGGAAGTCCCGAGTTTATCTCATTGTATTTTGCTTTATCGTTCCTATAGAAATAAGCTCTAGCAATTGCACCATTAAACCATGCAAATACAGCAACGATAAAAGCCCATAGACAAGAGACAAATAAGGCCCATCTTAAAGTTTTTTTTCGTTCGGCGCTATAAAATCGTGAGATCATTTGTGGCATGCCCCACACGCCAAAGCTCGTGACTAAAATATATCCGATCAATCCCATACCTCCAACTCCAAGAGCAGTGGTTAATGCTCCTGGCTGGTATCCTTCTGAAGATTCAATTTGGCTTAATGTACTGGTTAATCCGTCGAAACCTCCTACTGCTATTATTCCAAATATGAATATCAATACCACTCCAACCAACATTATAATTGCTTCTGCAGCATCGGTCCATATAGCTCCATGAGCTCCTCCAACATTAAGATAAAAGATAGTAATCGTGGCACAAATGACTACTGCAATTGGATAAGCATATGGATTGCCCGGCATGATTACTGAAATCAATAAGCTCAGTCCCATGTAAATTGAAACTAAATAGATTGTTTCGAAAAATAAAATTACTATCGATGTAAATGCTCTCAATCGTTCCTCGTCATATCTTTTACTTAAGAATTGAGGAACTGTCATTGATTCAAAATGCTCTCCTAATTTTTTCGTTCTCTCTCCGAAAAATACGAAAACCATGAAGACACCTACCAGCACGTCTATTGCTGCTACCCATACTACTGCTAACCCCCATAACCATGAGAATTGGCCTCCGCCCACGATCATCACTGCAGAAAAGTAGGTAACTCCAAATGATAATCCTATTAAAAATGGGCTAATCTGACGACCAGCAACCATGAAATCTTCTAAAGTTTTCGTTTTTCTTTTCGCATAATATCCTGCAATGGCTAAGAATGCAAGATATCCTATCAATACAAGCCAAAACCAAACTTCAGCACCTTGTTCCAACGCCATTTTAACCACCTTCCTCCTGTATTCTTTTCCAAGTAATCCAAAATGCTAACACTACTGT
>SDNN01000151.1 GCA_004524425.1 Promethearchaeota archaeon | reverse complement strand
TCTCCCTCATCTATAGCCTCTTGAATAAGTTTTGTAGTACCATCAAGTAATCTATATTCTCTATACTTCGCTTCAATTGGACCAATCTTATTTGATGGGGGCGCTTCGATAACATTAAACATCATTTTATATTTATCATAATCTCTATTAGCAAAATCTAAGAAATGTTCATAGAGTTTAATAATTAACTCACATTTCGACCCTTTGTGATTTTTTATAATTTCAAGATTCTCATCTTTAAATTGATTATAAAATTTATTGCGAATGGCAATCCATAACTCTCTCTTGCTCTCAATGTAATTATAGAGATTATTTTTGGTCATATCAAGCATTTCAGCTAGATTGCGCATACTGAATCCCTCACTTCCTTTCTTTAAGAATAATTCTTTACCTGCTTCGAGGATTCTTTCAAATTGTTCTTCCTTTTTCTCTTCACTACGAGCTCTTGTTTGTTTTAATTTAGGATTCAATTTCTCATCTCACCCCTTTATGGTGTTTCCTTCTTCTAACTTAGATATATCACTTTCTTGAAGCTGGCGTCTTAAAACTTTACCAGTAGCAGTCACTGGCAACGTTTCTATCACCTCAATATAACTAGGACACTTCCAACGAGCCATATTTTCTTCACACCATTTTTTCAAATCATCAACTGTTATATCCTTTCCCTCTTTATAACCCGATTTTAGTACAACCCAAGCTTTCACTGCTTCTCCACGTTGTCTATCTGGTAATCCGGCCACAGCAACTTCACTAACGTAAGGATTTTTCCCGAAAATTTGCTCTACTTCTTTCGGAAATACTGAATGACCTGCTACTTTAACTAGCGACTTCTTTCGGTCGCGAATCTCTAAAAAGCCGTCTTCATCCAAAAATCCTATATCTCCCGTCAGAAGCCAACGCTTTCCATTCCAAAATTTAAGATTATCTTCTTGTTCTTCTTGCTCTCCTTTATATCCCAGCATTACCTGGGGTCCAGCTACACATATCTCTCCAGTATGCTCTACTCCAAAATTATTTCTTTCCGGAGTCCCATCACATATCGGACCTAAGTCAAAATTCTCTGCGTCGAATATTGCAACATCCGTCCCAGGTAATGGTAATCCTATTTTTCCAAATTTGTTTGGCCCCCAGAATGGGGATGATGAAACAACGGGAGACGTCTCTGTCAAACCATAACCAGGTCTAATCGTACAGAAGACTTTTTCAAACGGAATTCGGACATAATCATGAAGCGGTCCTGCTCCTTGACTCGCAAATTTTAATTTTTTATGGATATCATACTCCTTTTTAAAATTGTCCTCTCCCATCTCTTCAGCAAAATCTATGAGACGTTTAAAAAGCAATTCAACACTAGGATAAAGAATTTTTTGTGGTGCTTCCAATTGCTTAACTGTTTCACATAAATGTTTTTCATCAGGAGGTTTTGGAAAAATAAGCATTACCATACCAAGATATAATGACCCATTCATGCAAGAAGTAAGCCCATAGCTATGGAAAAACGGAATTATACTAATATCAATCATTCCTGGCTCTAATTGGACCCAATCTCGTTGTTGATATAAATTTACGATTAAATTCGCATGACTTAACATCGCGGCTTTTGGTAAGCCCGTGGTTCCTCCTGTCATCAAATAGGCTGCAGGTTCAGTCCATGGATCAATGTTAACCTTTATTTCTTTTGGCTCCGTGTTAAGGACTGCATTCTTCATTCGATACACCTTATAATGTTTGGTTTCATCTGGAATTGAATTTTGTAAATCAGGTATGTTATTTCTCAATGCTTTTACAGTATCTATCCCCGCTGTTACAAAATCGAGTAAATTTGTTGAGACAACATGCTTTACTTTTGTTTTAGGTAAGATGTTTTCAGCTAAAGAATAAAGTGCATCCATTACTACGAGAACTTTGGCGTCAGTTATACTTAGAGCATGAAGTAATTCCATCGGTTTATAGGTGGGATTAATTCCTGCCATGATGCCTCCTATATATAAGGTTCCTAAATATGCAATTACAAAATTGATTGAATTTGGTAAATCAATTGCCACCACGTCTCCTTTTCGAATGCCTAAATTATGAAGAAAAGTGCCAAACTGTTTTGCTTTTATAACTAAGTCCCGAAACGTGATTTTTTCAATATACGGACCGTAAACTGCCATGCAAACATTTTCATCCCAAAAACCTCGTTCATCAGCACTTCTCATGAAGCCTTCAAGTAAAGGTTCAATAACAATACCTTCGACCTCATAAATCTGCTTTGGAACACCCTTTGCCCAGTAGTCCCCAAACCAAACCTTACTTTCATCCACCTTAAAGTCTTTTAATGAAGTCATGATCGTATTCTTCTTTTTATCCCATTTTTCTTTGTTATTACTATTTATGCATCATATTATTTAAGATAAATGGACAGTGGTAACCTTTAAATTTTTCTTAAAACTATTCATATAAGATTCAAATATATACTATGTGAATATTCATGGGAAAAAATCTAAAAGAAAAAGATTTAAAGCCAATAGAGCGCAATACGCCGAAATTCCAAAAAGTAAAAAGGTTTGGGTGGCTGATACGATTACCAATCTTTAAGCAACTTTATAGGAAAAAACATCATCCTCGAGGTTTTGACGTCGAAGCAGGCCAAATTATTCCCGTCAACCTCAAGGTGGGCGATTATGAAAGCCAAACAATCCCTCTCAAATTAATCGATTATTTTATTGAAAAAGCCGGAACCATCGTGATCGTACAATGTCCATGTCGGGTTACTAATGATTGTCAAAATCATGATAAAGATCTTGGTTGTATATGGATGGGAAAAGGAGCTGCAAATATGGATTTACAAAATCTCCCTGGAGGTAGTAAAGGTCGCTATGCAACTAAACAAGAAGCGAAGGCACATGCCCGTGCAGCTATTAAGGATGGATTAGTTCCCGCTCTAGGAAAACTCAGGGGAGATGCCGAAGCGTATAATGTTTTGGATTATGAAGATGAATTTATGAATTTCTGCTTCTGCTGTCCATGTTGCTGTGTCACGGCGGGGATGAAATACGCAAATTCAGATTTCAAGAAATATATTAAAAAAATGGATGGAGTTACGATAACCACTGATCCTGAGAAATGTATTGGTGTGGAAAATTGTGGGGAATGTTTCAAGGTATGCATATATGATGGATTGAAAGTAGTAAATGGAAAGTCAGCACATACGGAAAACTGTATAGCTTGTGGTAACTGTGAGGCTGTATGCCCTAATAATGCGATCTCAATCAATTTTGATGAAAATAAGGATATAGACGAAGTAATGAATGAGATCATTAAAAGGTATGAAGGAATCGTTGATATATCTGGTTAAAAAACTATACTCCTATTTATTAATAAAACCTTTATAGAGTGAATAATATGGTTATAAGAAAAATCGTGAGCAAATTGCCTGCAAGAATGCTAAGTAAATTAGTGTTAAAGGGCATATTGAAGAAATCTGTGGACACATCTGATGAAATATATCAAAAAGATTTCAAAGATTTTATATTTAAAGTCAATTGGGATATCTCGGGTGCTATTGGTTATCAAATTTATAACCAAACTAGCTACTCCTATAAATTCGGGGAACATCTCGATGATGCTGATGTATTGCTTTCTATTCCTAAAATTGAGCACGTTAGGCTGATGATTAGAGATAATGGCTTAGATCTTGAAATGAGTAGAGATAAAGACCGAAATTTCCAATTATGCATAAAAGATCCCCTTATTATTGCTCGATTTAAAGAAGGAGTTAATCCCAATCCCCGGTCGGTAACACAATTGCCCCTATTTAGGGATATACAAAAACAATGGCATTATGGTAAAACTTTATTTAAACCCCCAGAGGATGTATCCGCAGAAAAAGAGGAACTGGAATCCTTAGTAAAAAAAATGCTGAAAGATTCTGATCACATCTCAGATGAGGAGTATCAGAAAACCTTTAAAGATCGAATTTTTAAAGTGAACTGGGATATTCAAGGAATTTTAGCTTACCAAATATTCGAAGAAAACCGTTATACGTATGAATTTGGAAAAAATTTGGATGATGCGGATGTCACCTTAATGCCTACTAGTAGAAAATATGCAAAGCTATTATTTCAAGGTGACCCCATAGACATTACCCATGGTAAAGATGCTCACAATAATTTTCAACTCTGTGTAAAAATCCCGATGTTACTTACGCGATTTAAGGATCCAAATCTCAGCCCACTTGTTCTCTCTAAGTTACCCTTTTCTAAGAGTTTTCGAAAGGAAGAAAAAGTAGAGGAAAAACGTGAAGAATATGGGTCCTACATTCCTGTTAATCTCTCCGCAGGTGAATATCAGAATGAAGTTATACCGTTAAAAGTGTTTGAATACTTCATTGAGAAGGCAAGCAATATTGTTGTCTGCCATTGTTTATGTAGAATAAACTACGACTGTCAAAATCATGATAAAACTCTTGGATGCATGTATATGGGAGATGATACAAAGAATATGGTACTTACTGATATACAGCGTACTATTTCAAAAGAAGAAGCTGTTCAATATGTTAAAAAAGCCATCGATGATGGTTTAATACCTTTAATCGGAAGGTCAGTAGGAGAAACTGAAGGTCAATCTATTGAAGATACAGGACACTTTTTATCAAGTTGTTTTTGCTGCACATGCTGTTGTATTAATGCTAAAATGATTTCCAATGCGTCATATGCAATGATATCTGATAATATGATTAAGAAAATGAAAGGTTTAGAAATTAAAATTGATCCTGCAAAATGTGTTGGCTGTGGAACATGCCTTGAAGTATGCGTGTTTAAAGGCAGAGAAATTGTCAACGGAAAAGCCACCATTGATCCAGAATTTTGTTTAGGTTGCGGCAGATGCGTAGATGTTTGTCCTAATGGAGCCATCTCAATTAAAATCGGAGACTCAAGTTACATTGACGAATTGATTGCTAAAATAGAGTCTATTGTGGATGTGGAAGACCAAGGTAACAAAATCTCTACAATCAGTTGACTTATGAAAGAGTAGAAAAAGATTTTAACATTTTCTATCAAAGTTAATTTAAAATAAGAAGTTAGTTTAAATCTAATCTATATTTATTGTGATTAAAGGGATATTCTAGCTTTATATTCTAAAAAACTCTGATAACAAAATAAAACTTAAAAATCGGAAAGATAGAGGAATTAAAAAATGCATGAATTTTCTTTGGTGAATCAAATATTTAGGACGTGTTTAGAAGTGGCAAGAAAAAATAATGCCAAATCAATAAGCGAAGTCAATCTTGAAATAGGAGACTTTGCTTTAATTGTGGAGATCTATGCTCAACAAGCTTTTGATACCTTAAAAAAAGGCACTATTGCAGAAAATGCCGTACTAAATATTAAAAGAACTCCCGGTGTGCTTCATTGCAATTCCTGTCAGCAAAAATCTGAAATTTGGTTTGATAAAGAAAAAGAAAAAGCAGCAAGTGAAGGAAGATTGGAGGAATATGAACAGTATGAAAAAGCTATCACTGAAGAATCCTTACTCAAAGGTAATCCTAATTTAGGAAGAAATCTTTTTCATTGTCGAAAATGCGACAGTTCTGACACTAATCTTATTAAAGGAAAAGGAGTTTTAATTAAGAATATCCGATTGTAATACACTATCAATCTTATTCCTACATTTTTGTATTATAACAGATTGATGGACAATGGACATTTATTTAAATAATATATCATTTTATATTTTTAAGGCTTTTTAATACGAAAAAAGAAAATTAGAGTGAATTTAATTGGGAAAAAAATTAAAGAAGAAAGATTTAAAACCGATTGAAAGGAACACACCTTTATTTCAGAAAGCAAAGAAGTTTGGATGGATAACAAGATTACCAATATTTAAACAACTTTATAGGAAAAAGCATTATCCTCGTGGGTTTGATACCGAAGCAGCCCAGTATATTCCAGTCAACCTCAAAGTGGGCGATTATGGTAGCGAAGTAATTCCCCTCAAATTGATGGATTACTTTATCGAGAAAGCTGGAACAATTGTTATAAGGGATTGCCCCTGCCGTGTGACTAATGACTGTAAAAATCATGAAAAAGATCTAGGTTGTATATGGATGGGAAAGGGAGCAGCTAATTTAGATTTGAAAAATCTACCAGGGGCCGCAAAAGAAGCTCGATATGCAACAAAGGACGAAGCTAAAGCACATGTTCGTGCTGCACTTAAAGATGGACTCGCTCCTGCTTTAGGAAAGTTGCGAGGGGATGCTACAGTTTATAACGTTTTAGAATATGACGATGAATTCATGAACTTTTGCTTCTGTTGTTCTTGTTGCTGCATTGCTGCGGGATATAAATATGGTAACTCTGATTTTAGAAATTTTGTAAAACGCATGCCAGGGGTAACGTTTGTTACTGATCCTGAGAAATGTGTTGGTGTAGAGAACTGTGGGGAATGTTTCAAAGTATGTGTATATGATGGATTGGATGTAGTAGATGGAAAGTCGGTACATACAGAAAACTGTTTAGGCTGTGGTCATTGCGAGGCAGCATGCCCTAATAATGCAATTTCCATCAAATTTGACGAAAATTTGAACATTGACGATGTTATTGAAGGAATTGTTAAGAGATATGAAAAAATTGTAGATATTTCTGGTTAATAAAAAAGAGGGATGAATATGGATAGAAAAGAAGAATTAAGTAATTTACCTGAAGACAAGTTAAAAGAAGGATTAATGAAACTTATCCTAAAAGAGGTTGATGTTTCAGATGAGGTTTATCAAAAGAGCTTTCAAGATACTTATACGGTTAATTTAGATATTTGTGGATTAAAAGGATACCAAATTTATAAGTCGGACAAATACACCTCTAAATTTGGAGAACATCTCGAAGATCCTGATCTTAATATCATCTTTAGAGATATAGATTACATTAAACAATTACTTCGAGGAGAGAAAGTAGATATTGAAAATGGACGAGACAATAACTATGTTCTTCATATAAATAGAAAAGACCTTTTTATCTCTACAGATAGAAAAAATGCACAAGTACTTTTGGCTAAGATCCCCTTCTTTGATTCGATAGTAAAAAATTTTGGCACAAGTCGTTTATCTAAACGGTTACGTGATGAACCAGAACCTTT
>SDNN01000150.1 GCA_004524425.1 Promethearchaeota archaeon | reverse complement strand
GCCATGGTTTTAAATGAAATTACTCTAGTGATCATCAGAATAATCGTATTAACCGCAGCTTTTGAATTTTATATTGGTTTTACGTTGCCATCAATCGTGAAAAAAGCTTTTATCAAATCATAGTCAAACTTTTATTTTTTTTATTTAATTTTAGCGTATAGTAGAAGATAGAATTTTTTCTTATAACCAACAACATTTTTAATTTTTAATCTTAATTATTCATATTAAGTCATACTCTAAATTCTCATCTTTATAAAATTGAAATATAATAAGATTTCAGACTCACTTTCACAAAAATTCAAGGAAATTGTTGGAGAAGAGAATCATTTCTCTGAGTATGAAATTAGATGGACGTATGCCTTTGGTCCAACCATATTTGAAAAGGAATGGGTCCCCGACTTAGTGTTAGTTCCAGAGAATACCTCTCAAGTCTCGCGTATTCTAAAATTAGCAAATGAGCATAAAATTCCAGTATATCCCAGAGGGAGCGGTACGAGTTTATCGGCAAGTCATTTAAGCGCTTTAAAAGGGCTCGTATTAGATTTGAGTCAAATGAACAAGATACTTTCCATTGATATTGAAAATAATCTAGTAGAGGTCGAACCAGGAGTCATATGTGATGAGTTAAATGAACAATTGAAAAAGAATGGTTATTTTTTCCCGCCAGAACCTGGCTCAAGTTCAGTATGCACGATTGGGGGCATGGTCTCAACGAATGCGGGAGGAGTTCAGGCCTTTAAATACGGTGTGACGATCAAATATGTAATGTATCTAGACGTTGTTTTAGCCAATGGAGAGATATTACATTTTGGCAGTAAAGTCTTAAAATCTGTATCGTCATACAACCTCAAGGATCTTTTCGTGGGCTCTGAAGGTACTCTAGGTATCATCACTAAGATTGGCTTGAGAATCAGACCTCTTCCTCAAAAGAGAAAGCTGGGCTTTTTTGTGTTTGATAATATCAAGGATCTACATGAGGCAGTGTTAGAGTTAAGAAGAAAAGGAATCGTGCCGAACTTATTAGAATTTATTGACAAGGTCGTGATAGGGGCGATTTATGAATATTTAGGTGGAGCATTTCTACACTTCCCTATTGGCTATGTATTAATGGCAGAAGTTGATGGAAATAGCGTCAATGCCGTTGAGAAAAACTTTAACCAGATGTTGGATGTGATTCTCGGTCATGAGCCTAGTTTCCATAGAATTGCTCAGACTCCCGAAGAGAGAGAACAATTGGTCAATGCTCGAAAAGCTAATTTCCCCGCTTTATTGAGAATTAAACCTTCAACATGTACGGAGGATTGTTCAATTCCGATTACTGAATTCTGCGAGGTAGTTAAAGAAATTGAACAAATACCCGAAAAGATCAATGCCTCAAATCTTCTTGTCGGAATTGTATGCCACATGGATGGGAACATGCATCCTAAGTTTTTATTCAATGAAAACAATGCCCAAGACTTGATAGAATTTCAAAAAGCCATGGATCATTTATATAAAGAAATCATCATACCTCATGGCGGGAGCATCACGGGAGAACATGGTATTGGAAAAATTAAGACTCCTTACATGGAACTTGAACATCAAGAAACAGTTTTCCATCTCATGGCTCAACTGAAAAAACTCTTCGATCCTAATGATATATTAAATCCTGGGGCAGGAAAAGGTAATAAAATGCCATTGAAAAAGATTATATCATCGAGAAATTTGAAAAATCAACCTGGAAAGATTTTAGAACTAAATTGCATGAGGTGTGGATATTGCATCCCTAGTTGTCCTTCGAGATTTCATTACAAGACAGAAGCTTACACGCCTAGAGGAAGATTGAGCATCTTAAATGGCATAGCCCATGGAGAATTGGATTTCAAGAACTTTAAGCTAGTTAATGATATCTTGCATGCTTGCACTTTATGCGGGGATTGTCTTGAAAAGTGCCCTGCGGGGGTCAATACTCAAGAAATTTTTGAAAGAGCCAGAGCAATAGTTCATGAGAATAGAGACAAAACGAATCCGAATTCTTTAACCTGATTTAATGCTCCAGGATGCGCACTTTTAAAACAATGAGTATCTTGATTATATAATAAGAGAATTAATGGGAAGAATAAAAAATGAATTTTGAAAAAACTAAATTTGGTTCGATAACCATTGATGGGACGAGATACAAGCATGATGTATATTTATTTGTAGACGGAAGCATAGAAAAAAGAAATAAAAAGAATTCCCCACGAATTGGTGGTCATCGATCCTTATCTAAATGGGAATTAGATCAAGTATTAAAAGCTGGTCCAGAAATTCTTATCATAGGGATGGGGCAATCTGGAGTGCTTCCTTTTACTGAGGATGCTACAAAAACTCTCAAATCTCTTCAAGATGAAAAGGGTTTAAGAATCATAAAAGGCAACACTCCTGATATTCTTAGTCAAACAAATGAAGCCTTGGATTCAGGTAATAAAGTAGCAGGAATCTTTCATACTACCTGTTAAAAGAGCATTTATCTTTATTACTCCTTTCCTAATTTTTTTCTTGCTTTCATATAGTCTTTATCTATAATGGATCTTACTAAATTTGGAAATAATCGATACATTTTATTGACAAAGCCAGCCTTCCCAGGAAATATTTCGAACTTTTCCTTGAGTAGACCATTGATGAATTCTTCAGCGACTTCTTCGGGACTAAGTAGCCCTCCTTTTTCTGAAATGATAAATTGTTCCTTAGGTCGAATTTTATCTGCTCTTTTTAAAAGTGGAGTGTCAGTATCAGGAGGATAGAGAATGGATATTTTAACATTATAAGGTATCAATTCATTTCTCAACACTTCAGCGAGACCGACAACTGCTGCTTTACTGGGCGTATAAGTAGCATTTCCGATCATGCCAATATATGCTGCCACGGACGATACAAACGCAATATGACCCTGTTTTGCCTTCATGAAATGGGGTAATAATATTAAGGTAGGGACCAATTGAGCATAATAATTAGAATTTAAAACCTTTTCAAAATGCTCTAGTTCTAAATCCTGAATATAGCCAGGATAATTATCCCCTACCACGTTAATCAAATAATCTGGAAGTCTTCGTTTTTTTATAAATTCCATCATGAGTGGTTTTAATTTGTTCATGTCAGAGGTATCACATGAAATTATCTCAATAAATTGATTTTGATCGTTTTTTAACTCCTTAAGCTCTTGACTTGTTTTTTTAAGATCCTCTAGACCTCTGGCAATTATGCACGCACTTCCTCCTAATTCGGTAATCTTTTTGGCTATTGCTTTACCGATCCCTTTGGAACCGCCAATGATGATCGCAATTTTTTCACTGAAGGTTTTTTCTCCACTAACCTTTTTTTTAACCATGTTTCTTCAATTTAAGTTTTATTTAATTCTAAATAAATTTAATCAGTTGAATCTAATGTGTTTCTTCTCTACAAAAAAGTTAATCATGAGTTAGTCTATACACTCTTGGTTTAAAAAAAGATTCGATATAGATCAAGCAAAAATTCTAAAAATAGAAATAATTCAACAAAGCTCTCCATCTGATTCAAAACAATCAAAGAGCGAATCCAAATTTTTAATATAATTTAGCATGGACTCATACCATATATCTAATAACTTCTTAAACTGATTTTTGATTGAGTCAACGTCTTTAGCACTATAAACGTAAAGATATCCTCTAGATTTCCTGTTTTTTAAACCTTTAATTTCACTATACTCTTTCAGGGACATGGAATGCCTTTCAATAAGATTTAATTCTATTAAACTCTGAAGGACTCTTTGGATAGAGCTCCTATCTTTTGGAAACACGTCTGTCAGTTCTAAAGTACTCACATTCTCATTTTTTAACAAATAGGAAAGAATTTTTGATTCTAAATCATTAAGACCAAGAATACATTTAAATAATCTCTTGCTCTTGAAGATGCCTTTCTCTTCTAAAATTGATTCATTTATTTCTTTTATTTCTTTTAATTGTTTAGAAATGAGTTCCAATTGATCTCACCAAATTATATTATTATTTTTTAAAGAAATGATGGATATTAATGATTATAATCCTTGAGCTTTTCTAATAAGCTTTTCATGTTGTCGTAATTCATTGCTCCTACAACCTTATTGATGACCTGTCCTTTTCTAACGAATAAAGTAGTAGGAATGCCAGTTACCATGTATCTTTGAGCAATTGAAGGATTTTCATCGACATTTAACTTTACAAAAATAAATTCTTTTTTATATTCTTGTTGCAGTTTTTCAAATATCGGTGCAAATGCCATGCAAGGCGCACACCACGTGGCCCAAAAATCTATTATGATTATCTTGTCGTAATCTTTCAATAATTTATCATATTCTTCAGTACTGTGTATTTTAATCACGTGATCTGGCATTGCCTGGAGTTTCATCAGCATCTCAGCTTTCTTAAGTCTTATTTTTTCTAATTCGTGATCGCTTTTATCAGACATTATTTTTTTTGACTCTTTTTTAGTATTTCAATTTTTGTGAGGAAAAAAAACACAACTTTTACAATTAAACAGTATTAAAAATTATTTATAAAACTCATCATTATGAAAAATATTTCATGCTATCATAACGAAAAATTTGAAATATTAGTACAAAAATGATTAAAATCGAATAATTTACCCTTCAAGATAATCGATCTAAATAATTCCGTGAAATTCAGAATCTCCTGCGGTTGCTAAATTATAAATAGCTAGCTCTTCTTGAGTAAAAATAAGTCTTAAAAATTTTATTTTCTAGATATTTTATATCATTATTTTAATATTAACCACGATGAATATTCATTCTCTCTTCATACTCAAGACTTCCGGAGTATGCATGTATCATCGGCATTTTACAGACGAGTTTAAAAACATAGATATTAACCTAATTACACCATTCATTTCCGCTATATTTTCGTTTTCTGAAAACGTCGTGAACAGGAAAATCGAAGAGCTTGAAATGGCAGACCTACGATTGACTTTTAAAACGGAGATGGATATCATTTTTGTATTAATCGCAGATTTGAGCGTGAGCACGTTGTTTACCTCAACTCGCCTCATTTCGATCGCAGATGCTTTTTTTGGAGAATATTACCAATTAGACAAGCTAAGAGAATACATGCAGATAAATAATCCAAAATTCGATGAACTAATTGATTCCATAATTAAAGGAGAAGAGGACTTATTTAAGACTAAGCAATTTTATTCAAAAATCATTGATCTCTTTAAGAGCAAGATCCTTGAGAACGAAATAGTGGGAGCTGCTATCTTGTCATCAAAAGGTAATATCATCTATAGTTCCTTACCTTCTGATATTTTATTGAACTCCATAAAGGAATTAGAAATTAGATTTGCATCAGGGGCAAAAACCATTCCGGAATTGTTTTATAGCTTGGAGACTGGAGAGAAAGTGTTTTCCAGCATGATAATGGCCGAACTAGGCTCATATGAATTGTTTATAGTTTTACTATTCGAAAGAGAGATACCCTTAGGAATGTGCGAGGTCAATTTGTTTAAAACCGTGAAGGAAATTAAGAAATTAATTAGCGAAGAATCGTCTTAATTTGAGAAGGAAAAATCTTTTTTTAATGATCACGCATAATATTAACTAATGCATGACATAATTGTAATAGGAGCTGGAATTTCTGGCGCAGCCTTTGCTCATAAAGTCTCGAAATTCGCTAAAACACTTTTACTCGAAGCCAGAGATGAGAAGAACAAAAAAGAAAGTCCTCTTACTAATATTTTTCCCAACCATAATCGCATCTTCTTAAAGGACGTTGATTATGATAATAAGTCATTATTTCCTTGTGTGCATTATAAAATTAATTACATGAGCCACGAGTATAATGGGATTGTTGATTCAATGGAATTTGGTGCGCCCTTTGGACATATAAGCTATACTGAAAAGCTTATTACTCATCTGATTCAAAAAAGCGAAGCAAAAGGATGCACCGTTAAATTCAATGAAAAAGTCTCGAAAATTAATATCAGCAATGAAAAAATTGAAGTCATCTCAAACAAAGGAGTCTCCTATCCAGGAAAATTAGTAGCTATAGCTACGGGTTCCCATGGTTTTGAATTGCAAAAATCCCTTGGTTTTCAAGCACCCGATTCCTACAAGGGTATTTATGTTCATCTTTATGGAGATGAAGACCACCTAAATGAACTTTCAGATTTTAATTATTTATTTCATATTAATAACAAAATAAGCGATAAAGGGCCCTTTTTCATTAACAAAGGAAGAGAAAGAATTTCCACGGGTTTCTTGGGGAAGTCTAACGAAACGTATGCGGAAATCGTCTCAAAATTGAATAGGATTTTAGACAATTATAAGCCCATCCAGCCGTATATTGCAGGATTAAAGAAAGGCCCAATCACCCCAGTCATAGGTAAGATTTCTAAACATCCCCTTTCTAACTTCTCTCAAAATCGAGCAATCATCTTGGGTGAAGCTGCAGGATTGGTCACTTCCTTTTTTTATGAAGGGATACTTGGAGGATTAGCAAGTGCACATTACGCATCTAAAGTTATTAAACCATTATTGGGTAAAAATAGTGTTTTTAGTAGAAATGAATTAAATCCCTATGATGAAGAACTCAGAAAAAATTTACTCGACACCTATTTTAAAAATGGCGCTGCCTCCGAATATCTTTTTTATAATTCAGGTTCAGCAATGAAAACAATATGGGAAACATATACGAAATTCATAACTGAAAATAAAACCATCAGAAGATACGTGTGGGAAGCAATTCGGAGCATTGAGGGCTATGATGTCTCACGAGATCGATGGTTAGGTGAGCAAATTTTTAAAAATTTACCTTTTGTATCCAAAATTACCCTCGGACCTACTTTTCTTAGGGCCTTATTTAAATAACTAGTTCTGGTATAATTTAAATCAAATATTAAGAAAAATCACTCTGTTTTTATAGTTCTTAGATGTTCCATCAGTCCACTTCCGATCTCTCCTGTGTCCAAATCTTTCATGACTACCATTTGTTCGAAAAGTTCCGTGTACCCCCCAGGGAATTGTCTTGCAAAGCGCACGAATGAATTCTTGCTAATTCTTCGTGCCTCAATGTTATAAGTTTTACCGCTCTTATCCTTCAAGTAATATACCGCTTTTATCGGGCTATTAAATTTATC
>SDNN01000149.1 GCA_004524425.1 Promethearchaeota archaeon | reverse complement strand
TTATCACAAAGGCCAGGACCCCCCATAACGTTGGCACATTCATAGCATACATCCTTTGACAGCATCGTGGCGTGGTATTTCAGTTGACTGGCACTGGCAACCATGACTTGTGCGATATTTTTGGGTAATTCTCCACCAAATTTTTCCTTTTTATCATCATATAATTCGCAGAACTTAAGCAACCCTAAGGTTAAATTCGTGGTTCTTGCCCAGAGATCAGTTAAAAGAAAGCCGACACCTTGGAATAGCAAGATCATCTTATCGAATTGCTTTCTTAAGTTAGCGTAAATGACCGCATGAGCCAATGATCCCCAGCATTCGCAGATGCTCATGACCGCAATGGCAATTCTCTCCGGAACTAAGCCTTCAAACAATCTATCGCGTCCGGTGCCTACTGGTCCTGTAATGTATTCCTTAGGAACCCTACAATTTGTGAAGGTTTCTTTCCCTAGATGAAGTTTGGGTACCCATGGTATGTACACGCGTTCAACCTTGCAACCTTCCCACGAGGTGTTTACCAAGAATTGGGCCATCGTATTACCATTGTTTTGCTCTGCGGTAGCATAAGCAACAACCCATTTCGACTTGGGTGCGTTGGTATTGTAGATTTTAGTTCCATTCAGCAAGAAGCTGCCATCGGGCTGTTCCTCGCAGGTAGTGAGTTGATGGACCGCGTCAGATCCTCGCTCCGGCTCGGTTATTAGAATAGCTCCCGGAGTTTTTCCGGTACATAATTCTTTTAAAGCCTCAAGCCTTACTGGCACGTTATCATGATGTTCATGAACAGGATTGATGGCCAATACGGTTGCGCCACCACCCATGGCAAACTGGGGATCGAACATGTCAATTGCCAGATTTCGCATGAAATCCATCGCAAGACCATGTTCCTTATAGTTCAAATCACATTCAGTAAAAGGATGTTGTCTGGTGATATAACCTTTTTCCCCAAAGGCAGGAACCCATGCATAAATGTCCTCGTCCGTTCTGTGGGTGATGTTGTTCTTTTTCTCAAACCTCAAGCAAAATCTTTGAACTTCCCTTAAAAAGCTAAATTCATCAGTTGTCAAGGCGGAAGTTAAGTTATTGTTCAAGAAGTTGTAGCGGTTTTTTAAGCTGAAATATTCAAGGATCTCGTCACTTATGGCTTGAGCATAATCAGTTTTTTCTAAAGGCATTTTTTTCACATCTAATTTGGTTATTTAGGTTTTTAAATTGTATTTTAAATATAAATTGTATACTAATGAGAATATGAATTTATTTTTTAACTTTTTTAAGAGAAACCAGAAAGCAAAAAGAATAAAAAAAAATCAAATAACTAATTTAATAGCTAATGAATGAGAATAGAGTTTAATGAAATAAAATTTACTCCTCTTCTTCTTCTGCTAATAATGATTCGATTTTATCTTCTAATTCTTCAATTTTTTCATCGATTGCTTCTATCTTTTTATATACTTTACAAGTTTCGCAGCCGTCTTCTTCCTCACATTGGGGTAATGTGTCGCATTTCTCTTCTAGAGCATCTCTTTCATCTAATAATTTATCAACTTGTTCTTGGAGTTTATCAACACTCATAAATCTCACCTAAAATGTTATTAGATCATGAATCTTGCATGACTTATTTTTTTTTTGTAATTAAGATTTTCAAATAAATTACAAGTTAATAAATCTAAAGAGATCAAAGTTTTGTTTACATTTATATTAATATGGAATGTTTCGGTGAATAAAATCAATCTTTAGTGATATTTTAGTATCTTAAGTTTTAATTAATAAACTTCTCATTCAAGCTTATAATGACATTAGGTATTCAATAGATATTAAAAATTTTGGTATGATTCTAAGATAAAAAGTAAATTAAAAAGAGAAAAATGATGATTAAAAAGAATATAATTGTGATTACAGCTGCAATCTTCTTTTTCTTCTTGCTTCTATAAATATTCAGCAATTTTTTATCGGTAATGATTTCTTCCTCACCCAGCTCAATGTTTCCCGTCTCTTCAGCCACCACTTTACTGATCTTTTCTAACCTTCTTATTTGTTTCAATCTCTTTTTTTCACTTACGATAGCTCCCTTAATTATGTCCATTGCTTCGTTAGGGATCTCCTCCTCAGGGATGATGATATCCTTCACAAGCAAATCCAAACCGACCGTTAATTTATAATCTTCTTCAAATTTATTTTCTATAAAGGTTTTAATCAAGGAGCTCTTACCGACGGATGCATCTCCTACCAGTAAAATCTTGAATCTAAAATGATCATTCTTGACGATTTCTCCTAATCTCGGTCTCAAATCAAAAAGGGCTAAGAAGGCTAAGGTCTTAAATAAGACATCAACATTCACATTTTCCAAGGCTGAGGTCTGAATGTAATCAATTAAATCATGCTGATTAATGAATTGAGTGATTTGTTTTCGTTTGACGGTGGTACCGACTGTTTTTGTCAAATCACTCTTGTTTCCCACTAAAATTATTGGAATATTACCTGATCTTTCCCGAATCTCTTCCAAGTAGACATTAATTTCATCCAAGGTTTCTGGTCGGGTCAAGTCAAAGACCAGGCCGACTGCTGCCGTGCCCTTGAAAAAATCGGTTTTAAAGAATTTGAATCTTTCTTGCCCTCCAATATCCCACAGACTAAGAGTAATTCTCAATTCTTATAAAACCTCACGTGAAAATCTAATTAAATAGTGATAACTAGCATGATAGAATGGATTATCCTACTGATTATAAAAAAATATTATCATTAATCACATAAATATCTTGATTAAAGATAAAAAATACGATTAATGCGATAATATCTTCATGTAAAATGAGAAAGGAGGGTTATTGCTCCCATATTCCGATATAATCATCATCTAAGTTGTAAATTTTATTAAAACCTAATTTATTATAGAAATTCATTAAACTGGTGGGATCGTGTTGCCAATCAGATCTTTTATCATAAGAGTTTATCCCGTCATTATCTGCCAAAAAGAAATCCAAGTATTTAATAATTTTATCTGGAAAATGTTTTGTAACCCTCATGGTCCACCGTCCAAGGAAATTCTTCGCATTAATTTGATCTGGTTTAACTGCGACTGGTTCGCATATAATCACTTTTTTAGCGTGCTTTTTAGCATTTTCTACTAGTTCTAAATGTTTATTGCTTCCTTTATCATACACGTGGTGTATGATATCACATAAAATTATAACATCTTGTTTTTCTTTTGGATATTTATCGAAATCAAAGATATCAATCTGCCTTAATACCATTTTTCTAAGATTAATCCTGCCCTTACGCCAATCGCTTAAAATTTTTTTTAAAAATCTATGATTAAGATCATATCCTGTATAGGTTATATCATAATCCAAAAACCTTGCCAAATAGCCCGTACCACATGGCAAATCCATGACAGAAATAGACCCTCTTCCAATCAGCTTAGCAATCGTCATGAATTTTTTCGACTGGTCATAGAGGCATTTGGTAACCATGTTATAAATATTTCCGCTACGATATGGCAGGCTTCTAAATCCTGTATTCTTACATTCCGTTTTAACAGCCATTATTACAACTAATCAGTGATAATGTTTGGTTTATTAAAAAACCCTTTAATTTTTAATAAATAAAAAAGGTCACTAATAAAAATCTTTTGCATTCATAATTATACATAGTAAAAGAAGGATTGAGAAAAAATGAACTAATGCTCTCATGATCGGGATCTTGAAGATCATTTTTAAATAGAAAAAAAAAGAAAAAAAACCTTTGAATGATTAAAAATTAAGCTTTTAGTTTTTCAATCTTGTCTTGGATTTCTTTTTCTATTGAACTGAGCTCTTGATCCAATTGCTTTATTTCATTTGAAATTTTTTCAAACCTCTCTTCTTGTAAGGTTAATTTCTTCACGTATTTTTCTCTTAATGCATTCTCTTGTGAGGTATCTCCTAATACCGATATGTTTTCTCTTAATCTGGCTTGTTCATCCGTCATCTGATCTTTTTCATCTTCCAGCTTTGATTTCTTTGTGTTTAAGCTATTTTGCTTTCCAATGATTTCGCCAATCTCTTTTAATTGAGCCTCCAATTTTTCATTAATGAATTTTTGTCTGACATAAAATTCAACTCTCTTTAACAAATCGTCTTTAGAAAAATTATAGATATAATAACTGGAATAGTTTTCTATACGTTCTTCGATTTCAAATTTTAAGGCATCTTTAGGTTTTAATGTTAATTTAAAGCGCCAATAATTGGTGGTTTCTTCCGGTTCGATGGGGCTGTTGAGAATTTTATATCCAGATTTTTTCGGATGATCTAAATAGAGTTCTTTTTCTTCTTCGGTTTTATTCTTAATTTTATAAACTGTTCTCAAATTGGTAAAATAATATTCATAACAATAAGATCCTCCTAGAGAAATGCGGTGAACATCTTTATTCTGGGTAAAGTCTTCGTGAGATATGATCACTGCTTGCTCCACGGCATAATTCAGTATGCGGGTGTCTTCTTTATTCAAGAATGGAATAATGGCTTCTCCAGCCAGATTATTATCATATATTATCGTAGCTGGTCCTCGCTCTAGTGTCAAATTAGAATTATTGGTGATTTCAAGACAAGCATTGGGATTTTTATCATGTTCATGGAGGTTATACAGTAGAATTTTTTTTGCTTTGATTTCTTCGGTAAGTATGGGAACCAATGCACTATGCTTTCTCTTGATAGAAACCGGATTTTTGATATTATATTCAAAAAGCTCTCCTAAATCCTTGGTTTGAGCTGCTGTTTGGGATTTTACCTTATCCATCAAAGTTGAATCATCCATGTCTGCCGCAAATCCCATGGTTGATGATAAAGCAGCCGCAGCAGGGGCAGGTGGTGCTCTTCTGGCTTCTTTTTTAGCTTTCATTCTTTCCATGGGTGCCTCCTCCGCTAACATTTCATAATCTCTAAATTTTTCCATTTCCAACCCTTCTTCAATTTCAGTAGGTCGGGCGCTTAATACTTTTGGAGGTTGTATTTTAGGTCTCTGAATATAGATAGGTCTGTAAAAGTCATATACAAATGACACGGGCATGCCTGCTACGAGAGTTAACTCAATATTTTCCCAATCTTGGTTATAAATATTCTCAATTAAAGCCCATCCACTTAAAAGACATTTTTTATCCATGGCCTGTTGTTTACTCATAATGAGACGGTATGAGGTTTTCCAGACGGGACTTTCTCTTATATAACTCACGATTACTTGACGGTCACCAGATTCACCCCCTGATTCAGAATTTATTATGATTTTTTTAGAATCTTTTTTCTTTCCGGCAATCACCGTTTCCAGAAAGAAATTTAAATCTTTCTTTAAGTCATCGCTTAAAATTTCAAAAGATGTGATTTCTGAGAAGGGAATTTTCGTGATGACTCCATCTTTTTTTACCATGGAGAGTAATTTTTCCGTTATCTTCATTTCATTGATGAGTTTTTCTACAAATTCAATGCCCATTATGGTGCCTGTTATTTTTTCCGTTGTTCCAATAGTCAATGATATGTTCGCGCCTTTAATTTGTGTGACCAATGAGGAGAATGAATTAGTGTCAGGTATGTTTAGCATGATGGTCTTTAATAATTGAGAAGTATCTAAAGCTGCGTCGTATGAGATGGATGAAATATAACCTTTTTGGCTCGTGTCTATTACAAAAAGAGATTTTAAGACATCATTCATCTCATCGATTTTAAATTCAAGTTCAAAGGTACCATTTCCTTGTATTTTTCCTTCTAAAATGAAATAGCTTACTCCATGTTTGAAAATGATTACTTTTTTCACGTTTAATTTAGACATAAAATACAAATAACAACTTAGAAATTTAAATTTTCATTTAATTATAATTGAAGTTCAGATTGATCTTTGAAATCGAAATCTCTTTAAAACTAATTTATAGGTTGGAAGGCCTAAGATCCTTGGGTTTCAACGAAGATTTTACTATTTATTGGCTAAAATTTAAAAAAAATGAATTTTTTAAGTAATCTCGTATTCTAATTTGTCCAATAATTCAATTATATCCTGGATTTCAAATCCCATGTCATATTTCTCATTTGCATCGGATAAATTAGTTCTACAGAAGGGACAAACAGAAAATAATGCATCCGCACCTGTTTCTTTTGCTTCTTCTAAGCGCTCTCCCGAGATTTCTACAGACCATTCCGGATAACCTATCTTCACCCCTCCTCCAGCACCGCAGCACCACGCGTTCTCTTTATTTCTTCTCATTTCAACTAACTCAATTCCAGGTATTGCTTTAAGGACTTCCCTTGGAATTTCATAAACACCCATGTGTCGCCCTAAATGGCATGGATCATGATATGTTATGGTTCTTTTATAATCTGATTTAAATTTAAATTTGCCCTCATCAATGAGTTTTTTCACTAGTTCTATGGTGTGAAATACCTCAAAACCCAAATTTGCACCATATTTCATCCAATCACTTTTAATAGTACGGTAGCAGCCCGCGCATGAAGTAATGACTTTATTAGCTCCTGCATTCCGAATTGCTGCAATGTTATAATTCATGAATTCGTCTACTGGATCTACTTGTCCAGTTCTCATGATAGGACTACAACAACAATGCTCATCGATTAAGGTAAAATCAATCTTTGCTTTTTTTAGAAATCTCAAGGTTGCATCCCTTAGATTTTTTTGGCGATAGTTAGAAGTGCACCCTATGAAATAGACCCATTCTGCTTCATCTGGTAAGTCATGTTTCTTTTTTAACTCTTCATTATCTGAATTTGGTTCACCATAAGGATTGTACATTTCTGGATTTGTGGTCCGTTCTAACAACGCTTTTTGCCTTTCCGGACAAAATCCATTTTTTACTGCTTCAGCCCTGGCGGCTTCAATCATATCCACCAATAAAAAGTTAAATTTTTCAAATCTACAATTCTCCATGCAATTTCCACACGTGGAACAGGAATAGAGCACGTTTGCTAAATTCTCACTCCACTGGAGATCTCCATTTATGACCGCATAAATCAGCCACAACCTTCCCCCAGTACTGTAAGTTTCAAAACGATGCTTTTTATAACTCGGACAATTAAAACTCTCATAATCATAGGTAAATTTACAATAACCACATCTAAAACATCTATGAACAATATCTTTCCAATCCTGTTCTGTTTCTG
>SDNN01000148.1 GCA_004524425.1 Promethearchaeota archaeon | reverse complement strand
GATACCCTTCATAAAATAATGCATCATGAGCTTCTGCGGCTTTTGTCATTCTTTCGGGATCATCTCTATTTGTTGTAAAATAAAATTCAAATCCTCCAGGTATATAGGGGAAAATAACATAAAATGGCCCCTTTTTAATCAGTTTTCCCTTATAAATCATATCGTCCAAAATTTCTTTTAATTTCTCTTTAGGAATTTTTGTTTTTCTCCTAATTCTCCAACCTAAAGTTGGACCTAAAGGTTTTTTAAATCCTTTCACGATAATATAGGCTTCAGTAGGAGTATACATGTTAGTTAATAGTTTCGATGTGGTTTCACTTTTTGGCAGCTTTAAACTATTTTCAGGGCTTAAAAACACACGGAGATCCTCATATAGCTTTTCTTTATTAATCTCAGTTTGATTGTTTATAATATTATTAATTTGGGTCAAAAAATCACTTTATAATTTTAATAATAAATATTCAATCTCTAAATTAATAAGTGCTTTTAATTTCAGAAGGAATGAATAATCATGTACAAAAAAGTAGAGAATTTAAGATCAATTTATAAGAAATTCTTAGAAATATTAGGTTGTTTCATTTTTACTTTAATTATTTTAACTTCAAAAAGATCTGAAAATTAGGAAAAAATATCACCAATCATCGATAAAAATTATCCATTAACTCGTGTGGCCGAAGCTGTTCGATATCTTGATGAAGGACATTATAAAGGGTAATTATATTAATTAATGAATTTATTATTAGAAATTGTAAAATATTAAAAGTTTTATAATGATCATCAAACAAGGATCAAGTTATAATATATTATCTTTATTTCTTCTTCCAAAATTTTAACTTTTTGGTATAAAAAGTGGAATTATTTTTATCAAAATTTATTTAAGTTAGTAGAAAAAGCAGAATTTCAGATAAAATTTGCTAATCTAAATCCAATAAAAAATTCCTTCAAAATCCTAATCATAGTTTTACAGCTTCTATACTTGATTTTTTTCCCCCCTAAAAATGAACACACTCTTATAAGAACCTCAACCATTAATTAAATTAGCATATTAAAGTAGGAATTTTAAAAATTAAAGAAAAATCCAGCCCAGACGAACGGATATTTAATAGTTATAACACCTCTAGGATTTGAAATCAATAGCGCAGGCATAAGTATAAATATAAAATATAATTCTAAAGGTGTTCCTTCTTTATATGAATTTTCATATGGAAGTCAAATACTCGTTGAATCTTTTCCAGGAAGATATATTCCAGAAAATGAGAGACTTCCAGATCAATATATTTATATATTTATTGGTTTAGTTGTTGTATTTGTTTTGGAGATCATTGTATATATTGTTTTACGTAAAGGAGGTTAATTTAATTTCCTTATTTTTTTTTCTTGGAATTGAGAACTCTCTTGAAATAAATTATAATTGTGGAATGGAATGAGGATTCAACTTGATTAAACTTAAAAAATAAAATTAAATGGAAGTGGAATAAACCATAAAACTGTGGATAATCTATAAGAATGGAATTAGTTTTTCAAAAATAATTGTAGAATTACTTCAAGATAGCTTAGAAGATTACATAGATGTAGACGTTGGTGAACTTAAAAAAATAAAGCCTTAATTGTTGATTGAGGAAAAATTAGATTTTTTAATAATTGGAGATCTAATAGATAAGGAAATCCCTAGTAATGAGGTAAAGGATTGGCTATTAAAATATAAGGTGATCTCAAACGAAAAGAAAATTATTTTGAAATTAGTCACAGGATTTTATATAAAATTTACCACTAATAAAGTTAAACCGCTCTTGTTTGAATTTATTAGAGATAATGTAAAATCTAATATATTATTTCCACCAATTCTATGTTTAAAATTAGCTAAAACGGATTTGATATTAGAAAATGAAAGTCTCAACGAATTTAAAAATTATTTGAATGATCTTATTGAATATATAATCGATAATGAAATACTTTAATATAAACAAAATAATTCTTAATTAAAAAAACACGAAAAAATTAGGTATATTTATGAGAGCTATTGTTTATGAAAAATATGGTCCACCAGAGGTACTTCATCTTAAAGATGTAGATAAGCCTACACCTAAGGATAATGATGTATTAATAAAAATTCACGCAACAACAGTCCATATAGGTGATACAATAATGCGGAAAGGCAAGCACCCCGATTCAAAATTTTATACAATCATGATGCGTTTAATGCTAGGCATTACAAAACCAAGAAACAATATATTGGGGATGGAACTAGCTGGAGAAATTTATGCCGTGGGTGATCAAGTAAAAGAATTTAAAATAGGAGACCAGGTTTATGCATCAACAGTAGGAGCTAATCATGGTACTTATGCGGAATTTAAATGTTTACCTGAAAGCGGAATACTGGCAAAAAAACCATCCAAACTTACATTTGAGGAAGCCGCTGCGGGCCTTGCTACTGGAGCAGTTACGGCATTAAAACATCTTAGAAAACTACAAATCCAAAGTGGACAGAATATTCTTATCTATGGTGCTTCTGGTAGTGTAGGGAGCTATGCGGTGCAACTTGCGAAACATTTTAAGGCAGATGTTACAGGTGTATGTAGCACTTCAAATTTAGAATTGGTAAAATCCATTGGAGCTGATGAGGTAATAGATTACACTAAGGAGGATTTTACTCAAAGTGGTATTAAATATGATTTTATTTTTGATGCAGTCGCGAAAACTTCATCTTCCCAAAGTAAAACAGCATTAAAAGAGAATGGAAAATTTCGGTCTGTTTTTGCGTCAATAGGAAAAGAAGAAGTTGAGGATTTAATTTTTCTCAAAGATCTTACTGAAATGGGAAAAATTAAACCTGTGATAGATCGAACTTATCCCTTAGAGCAAATCGTTGAAGCTCATAAATATGTAGATAAGGGGCATAAGAAAGGAAATGTAGTAATAAAAATTTTATAACATACTAATAAAAAATTTGGAAGAAATTTGAAAATATAAAGATTAAGATTAGAATGAATAGAGTAAATTGAAAATGAATAATATTAAACAGAAAATATTGATTATTTTATTCTCATATCATCATAAAAATACCGAGAAAATTGCCAAGGTTTTTGAAAAAATTTTTAATGCAGAAATAAAGAAGCCTCAGCAAATTTATCCCGAAGAAATTCAAGGATATGATCTAATTGGGTTTGGTTCGGGGATTTATGGGGCAAAAAATCATAAATCTCTACTGAACCTTGTTGAAAAGCTCCCCCTTTTTTCATATAAGAGAGCATTTATATTTTCAACTGCTGCATTAACAAATGAAAAAAAATTAGCTAAAGATCATAAGCTACTTAGGGAATTACTACTATCAAAAGGTTTTATTGTAGAGCATGAGTTTCAATGTAAAGGCTTTAATACAAATAGCTTTATGAAATATTTTGGAGGAATGAACAAAGGCAGACCCAATGCTGATGACCTTAAACACGCAGAAGAGTTCGCATTGAATCTGAAACAAGAGTTATTGAAAAACAATTCAAAATTGGCATTGGAGGGATAATCATAATGATCTTAATAAGATTATCTGGTTTTCTTTTTCTGTTTATTATAATCACAAATCTAGCAAGTGAAAGATTTGGTTATAAAACATTCGGAGATGTGGACTTAGAAGCTCAATTACAAAAGATTAACAATAATCCAATTTATTTTAAAATTAGCATCGCATTAATCCTCTTAGAGCATCTTAGCATAATTTCTCTAGCTATAACCTTGTTTCTTGCTTTTGGTAATTATAATATTATACTTGGAATTATTTGGTTTGTCTCTCGAATAGGAGAAGGTTTGATCCAAATTTATGATAAAAAAAATTACTGGAGACTTTTCGACATAGCAGACGAATACTCAAATATCAGAGATGCTGAAAAAGAAGAGTTAATTAAAATAGGTATTGGCATTCTCAAAACAAAAAGCACCAGATTCGCATTTGCGCAAATTCTGTTCTCTATTGGTACGCTTGCATATTCAATCCTATTCGCTACGCATGAAATTATACCCATGTTTATCGGATGGTTTGGAATTCTCGCCAGTATTGTGTATGGCGTTGGAAATTTAATATTCCAAATTATGTCTAAAGTTAAAGTTCTATGGAAGATTGGGGGTTTGTTAATATTGTTTTTTGAAATAATTTTGGGAGGATGGTTACTATTTTTTATATAACGACAACAACTTACAAATTATTTATCTATTCAGTTTGAAAATATCAAATAAAGAGGAAAATTTATGAAAGCTATTTTATGGACAAAATATGGTCCACCAGAAGTTCTTCAACTCAGGGAGATTGAGAAACCTACTCCAAATGATAACGAAGTTTTGATAAAAATACACGCAACAACCGTAACCTCAGGAGATTGTGAGATGAGAGGGATGAAGGTTGCCATGTTATACCGACTACTTATGCGACTTTATATTGGTCTTATAAAGCCGAAGAGAATCAGAATACTTGGTATGGAATTAGCCGGCGAAATTGAGAAAAAAGGAGAAAAAGTAACAGAATATAAGGAAGGAGACCAAATTTTTGCAGCTACAGCATTCAATAATATAGGAACTTATGCAGAGTATATATGTTTACCTTCAGAATCTAAGGAAGGATTATTAGCAAGAAAACCAGTTAATATGTCCTATGAGGAAGCTGCCGCTGTACCTGTGGGAGGCATAGAAGCGTTAAATTATTTAGGAAATGGAAGAGTTCAGAGTGGCCAAAAGATCTTGATTAACGGAGCTGGGGGAACTATTGGAACTTTTGCTATACAACTTGGAAAATTTTTTGGAGCTGAAGTGACGGGTGTAGATAAGACAGAAAAATTAGAAATGCTATTATCTATTGGTGCAGATCATGTAATTGATTATACGCAAGAAGATTTTGTCAAAAACAGTGAAAATTTCGATGTTGTTCTTGATTTAGTAGGTAAGAGATCCCTTTCAAAATTAAAAAAATCCTTAAAGAAGGATGGCTTACTTCTTTTAGCTAATCCTAAACTTTCACATAATATTCAAAGCAAATTTTCCAAAAGAATAAAGGCTGGAACTTCAACCCCAAAAAATGATGATTTACTTTTTCTTAAGGAGCTTATTGAGGCCGGAAAGTTAAAATCGGTTATTGATAGAACCTTTCTCTTAGAAGAAACTGTTGAAGCTCACAGATATGTTGAAACAGGTCAAAAGAAGGGGCATGTTGTAATAACTGTAAAATAGAGAAAAATATCTAAAACATAACTATTGACACTTCTTCTTAATTTTCATATAAATTTAAGTGAATCTGGAAGCGTTTCTATTCAGATATAAATCCTTTTAATGATTCTATGTGTCTTTCAATCTCTTTCGGAGATTTCAGAAACAATAAACCGATTGAAAAACCAAGGATTCATGATCTCAGCGAGATCGAAGGACTCAAAAACCTAGAAGGTCTGACAACGCTACTTATCAAAGATGCACATATTGAAAGCTTAAGCGGGTTAGGAAATTTGAAAAATTTAAGGTTATTACATTTAAAAGATTGCCAACTCTCTAAAATCGGAAATCTTAAGAATTTCGTTAATTTGGAGATTTTAAATCTCACAATAAATAATATTTCTCGAATCGAAAATCTTGAATCAATCATAAACTTGAAATATATTGATCTATGCTGGAATTCGGTATATGATATCGAAGATAAGCCAATTCCTAAGAATTTAATCTCAATTAACTTAGCGTTTAATAGCATCACACGAATCCAAGATCTAAAGAAATATCCACAACTTAGAGCTATCGATTTATCCTAGAATAATCTCACAGATCCAAAAGATATCGAACAACTTGAGGAAATAGACAATATTTACGTCAATCTTTTTGAAAATCCATTCTGTGATGTCCTTAAGAAAGAAGGAAAAGTTATACGTGAGGATTCTCTATATGGAGAACTAATTCGTAATGGTTCACTCGATTCTTGGGACTATAATGAAATTCCTTAAAAACTTAAAAAATATGAAATTATTAGAGAAACAGGATAGTTTGGTAATAAATCGAATTTCGGAAATTCTCAAATCTCTGTATCGATTTTAATGGTCAAATAAGCTCAAATTAAGTTTTCAGTTAAAACCAGTATTTTAATACAGTACAACGATATTATTATTAATGTGTGCAAATTATAATGGTGTTGAACTTTTAGAAAAGGAAGAAATCTTTTTAAGAACCCTTGAAAGCGAACCAAGAAAACCAATTCCGCTCGTTGATAAGATAATGTGAGAAGAAAAAAATCCCACAAATCCTAAAAAACCATTTAAAATGAATAATTTCGGATTTGAAATTGAAAATGGAAGGATAAACACCTTGGGATTGGTAAGAAAATGGTATCTCTTGAGTCTAAATATCAGAGTTAGAAAAGATAAAACTCAATTTAAATATTAAGGTAGATTAATCATTGAATTCTTTTAATTTATCCTCCAAGATAGTCAAAGAAGATGTTTCTTGCTTTATTATATTTAAAATTAGATGCGTATTTGTCCTAATTACATAATCATAGGAATTTACATCTTTTACTAATTTGCTTAGATCTTCTCTTGCTTTAAACCTAGCGAATATCAAAGCGTCATATTCTCCAGTAATATCATAGACACCAAATACATTAGGATTTTTAGCTATATCTGTTTCGACTTCTAACATTTTGCCTTTTGAAATTGTTAATTCTATCACTGCGATAATATCTAATCCTAACTTTTCATAATCAATTGTTACTCCATAATCCTTTATTATTCCCTTATCTTCTAAACTTTCAATGTGTCTTTTTATGGTAACAGGAGACTTATTAAGAGTTTCAGATAAGCTTCTGAAAGATAGACGAGCATCTTTGCTCAATTCTATCAGGATTTTCCAATCTAATTTATCTAATTCGTTTTGATCATTCATATAAATTTTAGATTTTTTTTCAAATTTCTTATTGATCATTTGTGTTAGTGACTATTTAAGGTTTGTGGTCATTCTTTCACTTTCATTATTGTCGGATGGAATAAATGACCAGATTTATATATATTGTTTAACTAAATGATCTTAATTATATTAAAAAATTAAACAAATATTTAAAAATCATTATGATTGATAAAGAGGATCCTCATCGAAAGGAGATATGTGAAAAAGTTATAGAGACTGTAAAAGAATTTGATATTAAATTTATATATCTTCAATTTACAGATATCCATGGACT
>SDNN01000147.1 GCA_004524425.1 Promethearchaeota archaeon | reverse complement strand
TTGAGGGAATTTCTTTTAAATGATTCGATTTAACATTTAAATAATTCAATTTGAAAAGAAGTCCTATTGAGCTAGGCAATCTCATTAAGCAATTCATTTCAAGATTTAAATATTCGAGGTTTTTCAATGAACCAATAGATTTTGGAATTTCTTTTAATTGATTTCTTTTTAAATTCAATATTCTTAGTGATTCTAATTTTCCAATAGATTCAGGCAAGCCATGCAGGTAATTATCTTCAAGATTTAGTACTTCTAGACCTTTTAGTTCTCCTATTGATAAAGGAATTGAATAAATATTGCATTTTTTTAATTTTAATGTTCTTAATAAATGAAGATGTTTTATAAATTCTGGAATCTTGATAATCGGTTTATCACTTATCTCTAGAGCAACAATCACGCCCTTTTGAATTTCATATTGTAATTGAGGATATTTCTTTTTTAGGAATGAAAGAATAGAATAATTAATCAGAATTTCTGCCAATTTAGTATCAGAAAAAGTATCTTGATAATTAGGATTTTTTACAAAATTCTTAATTTCAGAATAAGATTCTTCATCTTTCATGATGTTTATATTTGAGAGGAATAATTTTTTTACAGTCTCTTTATCTCTTTTATTTAACAAGGTCAAAATTAAGCTTATGAAACACTCCAAATTAAATTCATTTTGTGTGGCCCAAGTCAGTGGAAAGCATTTTAAGTTTCTTAAATTTTTTAAATTTCTTATTCCAGTGATCTCGGATATATCTTGAATTTCGCATCTATCTCGCCAACAAGTTATAGGTGTATTAATTTTTGATAAGTCTAATTCAATGATCATTCCATTTTCTGACTTGTATTCTAATTGAGGGAATTTGTTCTTTAAAAATTTAATAGTGATATAATTTTTTAAGATATTTCCTAAATAATTAATTGAGAGCCTATCGAGTTGGTTAATATTAATTATTGGTCTGAATTTAGGAGGTTTTGTTCTCTTAATCTCTTCGATTAAAATGTTTCTTGCCTGAATGCTGTTCGCCTCTTCTAAAGCATTTATAATTAAAATTAAGCAATTATAAGAAGTTTCATTTTTCAAGGCCCACTCAAAAGCACGTAGAGTTTTTAAGAGAAAATTTTCACTGAGAATCTTCACTGCAATATATCTAATTTCTTTGTTTGAATCGCTAATGAGTAGATTTTCAAGAATTTTAAAAAATTTATCGTTATTAATTTTAAATTTATTTAAAAGTTCAAGACACTCCTTTCTAATTTCATCGTTGTCAAGATGTTCAATTATTGAAATAATAGTTTCTAAAGCATAAGATTTCTCAAATTCATTACTTGAAAGATTTTTGTACAGATCTTTGTGATCTATTTTCATGTTAAGCAGAAATTTATTATAAATATCCCGAAGGATTATACTGTACTTATATCATTAATTAAAAAAAAGAGATTATTTTATCGAAATTAAAATATTAATTAAATATTTTTAATATTTATAAGTCTATTATTAAAAAAGAGGAATTTATTCGTGTAAATGATTTTGATTTCCTCCACCGAACTAAAAGGATCACATGAAGAAAAATGGATTTAGAAATCACTATTAGACAGCCATCCTCTGATGAAGAATATCAAAGGATGCTGGATTTAAGATGGAGAGTGTTAAGAAAACCATGGAATCAACTAAAAGGATCTGAGATTGATGATAAAGAAAATGAATCAAACGCATTTATCGCTCTTATTGGTAATAAAATTATAGGTACAGCAAGATTGCATAAAAATTCTTTAGAAGAAGGGCAAATAAGGTATATCGCAATAAAAGAAGATTTTCGAAGAAAAGGAGTGGGGAAAAAACTGATGAAGCATGTCGAAAAATTCGCTAAAAATCAAGGATTAAATAGGATTATTCTAAATGCAAGGAAAACAGCAAAAAGCTTCTTTGATGAATTAAATTACGATATAGTTGAGGAAGGGCCAACACTTTTTGATGAAATTGAGCATTTTGTAATGCAAAAAAAATTAAATCTCAAAATATAGGATTTCGTTAATCTCGTTCTTTTGATCTTGGTTTTCCTTCGATTTTCTCAAAATAGTCAAGGATGGATTCTTTTATTCTCGGATGTGGAGAGATGCTTCTCATGGTTCTAGCAAATTTTCTCGCAGAATCCCAAGTCCAATCAGGATGTTCAGATAATAATCTAGCGATTATAATCCCCCCACTTCGGGATATGCCAGAATGGCAATGCACGAGAACCTTTCCTTTTTTAGTTTCTTTTTCAATAAAATCTAAAATTTCATGCAAATCTTCAAATTTTATGTATTCTCTGTCTTTTAAAGGTTTAAACAAATAATTGAAATCAGTGCCGGGATCATATTTCTCTTTTTCCATTAAATTAACTATGGCATTGATTCCCTCTTTTTTGAGTTTTTTCAATCTTCTTGCTGCTCGGTAGGATCCGACGTATAATTTGTCAGTAATTTTGTAAATCTTTTCCATGGTGAGTGGTTAATTCATATTATTTCTTTTTTGTTAGGAATCAATAGGAATTTTATCAAGCTTTTTTAGTTTAATAATAGTGGAATTTAAGTTAAAAAATTCTTTACTATATATCATTAGCATGAGAACTCTCATTGTTGACATTAAGAGAAATTCATTGGACGACGGACCGGGAATCCGTACAGTTATTTTTTTTAAAGGATGCCCATTATCTTGCGTGTGGTGTCAGAATCCTGAAACAAAATCACCCACCCAGGAAATATCCTTTAATATTGAAGATTGTCTTGGCTGTGAGAGTTGTCTAGAGGCATGTGAACATGATGCAATCGATTTTTCTTATAAATATAGGATCCATCGAGATAAATGCGTTTTATGTGGGAACTGCATAATAGTCTGTCCAAGTGAAGCAATAAAATATGTTGGGAACTATTATGACATTAATTCCTTAAGAGAATTAATCCTTAAGGATAAAATTTTCTATGATAATTCTGGCGGCGGTGTAACTCTTTCGGGTGGAGAGCCTACTTTTCACGTAAATTATCTACACGAATTATTAAAATACCTTATAAAAGATAACATACATTCATGCCTTGAAACTTGCGGATATTATAATGAAAAGCAGTTCAACAAATACTTATTGCCTTATTTGGATTTAATTTATTTTGATTTAAAAATATATGATTCAAAAGCACATAAAAAATATTGCGGAGTTTCTAATGAATTAATTCTTCAAAATTTTGAAAGCATAATAAGACGGGACATAGAAATTTTACCTCGCATCCCACTTATTCCAAACGTAACCGCAACAGAGTCAAATCTAGTTAGTTTAGCAGAATATTTGAAATCTCTTGAAATTAAAAAAATTGGACTTTTACCGTATAATCCGCTTTGGTTATCAAAGGTGAAAACAATAGCAGTAAACTCAGAATATTATCGGGATAGGTGGCTATCAAAAGAGGAGAAAATAAGGATTAAAGAGATTTTTCGTAATTTTGAATTTAAAGATTTTTAGGATTATTTTCTTATTTCTTGGATTTGATCAAAGATGTTATCCATTCTGTCCCTGATACTCCCGTAAAGACCTTCTTGTTCAGAAACTACTGAGTTAATGGCAGTTTTTAATCCATAATGACTTTCTGAAATTAAAACCCGAATGGGTAGAGTAAGGATCTCGTTCAAGAGCATCATTAATTCTTGAATTATTTGTATTATTTTAGGAAATTTCTCTTGAGTTTTTTCCATCATGGTTTGATCTGCTGAAACCAATCCATCTTCTCTTTCTTTTTTCATTTCTTCCCATACATTTTCCTTCAATTCAGCAAAATCAATACCTAAATTTTCTAAAGCAATTTGAGCACCTTCGAAAAGGTAATTAATCGTATCTTTCCCGGTAAATTTTCTTACATTTTCTACCATTTCTGGAGGTGCTAAACCATCTAAAAAGCTAACCATTAATAGATTATAATCGCCAATGACATCTAACGGAATAAATAATAATACTAATTCTTTGACCTGTTTGAATAAATATCCAAAAACTCTTGCCAAGAATTCATTCGAGAGAATCTTTTTGACAAAACCGCCATATTCATTCATCAGATGGATCATTAAAAATCCAATGATTCGTATCATATCGTCTTCATAATTACGGAAATAATCAAAAAAATGGTCTGGTTCCATGTTTAATTTATCTCTTATGAGTTCAGCTACTTTTTCTTTAATACTTTCGAGAGGTTCATCCAAGAGATCATCTAATTTATCCAAACTCAATGCATCTTGTAATTTGTCCATGAAATCCAATTTAGCTTCTTGATCAATTTCCGTTTCTATTCCTTCCTCGAAATAAAATTCAGAAGCTTCTCTTTCTTTTGCTTTTGAAATTAAGTATTCTTTCCATTCTAAATAGTCATAAATCCTACAATATAATTGTAAACAATCATCACCCTTAGCAATACACTTTTTTTCAGTAATTCCTATTCTAAAATCACTTTTTTTTATTTTTAGAACAAAATTTGCCACAGATTCGAGCATTCCAGCTAAACCAGCTGAACACCCTTCTGATTCTTCACTCACTTTACTAAAGTCAAAAGTATCTTCGTAATCTTCCCCATAACCGGCACACATTGGGTTTTTTTTAATATTCAAAATATAATCATTGTACTTGGCTCCCTCTTTAAATATTTCTTCATATTCCACCTCTCCCATCTCCATCCCGAATACAACGGACCATAAAATTTCAAAATACTTCAAAACCTTATTAGGGCTGCCCGGCATGAATTTGAATACAGCAGATTTTCGCTCACAAGATTCATATGAAGCCTTTTTACCAATATCTCTCAAGATTTTTAAACTTTCTTCTTCATTAGTGGTGATTTCATTGATTTCTTTTAGAATTTCTCGATAAAGTAGTGTATAAAACAAAGCATTTGTGCTACGTCCAAAAGCTTTAGTAATTTTTTTCATTAACCATTGGAATGCTCCCATTATCAAGCTCCTCCTTGTTTAATTTTATATACTTGAATACACATCGTGTCTCCATAGGCTTTAGATTTATCCACTTCCACTGGGTCTAAATAAATAGAAGAAATGTGCTTTGATTCTCTACTTATTAGAGAGACAAATTCAGAAACCATCCCCAAGATTATTTCACATCCCGCTATATATACATCCTCATAATGATATTTACATAGAGCACAATCGTTATCTTTCACATGTATGTGATCATTTTCAATTTCTATTGAAACAGAAGAAATTAAGATTTTTTTATATATTGTTGAGATTACATCTCGCACATTTGAAGTTGTTACAATCTCAATTGGCTTCCAATATTGATGGAGGGTCCGAGCAATATTTCGTCCCATTTTCCGCAATCGCTCTTTAATGTCTGTCTTACCAGCTTTTTCCACGAATCGTGCCAAATGATAGATTGCATTACGCATCTGATTCATAACTGCTTCAGATTCTAGAACCTCTGCTTTAGTATAATTCATTGATGTAACCGTGAGATAAATTATTTTAAATTATGGGTTAAAAATAACGATCTGTTTTAAAGCTTTTAATCTTAATAAAAGTATTATTAATCTTTAAAAAAATCAAATAGTAAGTAATCAGAATTGAACCTTTAAAATATTCAATTCTAAAAAAATTGAATCTCTTTTTTCTTGATAAAAAAATTTGAAAAGAGATGATTAATTACGTTTAATCCATTTGAGAGATTATCTCTCTTAAAATGGGCTCTCCTGCTGCGCCAATCATCATGCCTTTATGTACTAATGGTTGACCTTGAACTTCAATGGTATTGTCCAAGAGTTTTCCGTCTTTAAAAAATAACAAGGTTGGAATAGCCGTGATACCAAACATCTCTCCTAAAGGCCTGTGTTGATCCAAGTCAACTTGAATAAGCTTGATAAGCCCTTCATCTCTAAGTTTATGGAGAATGGGAGCAACGAACTTACAAGGTCCGCACCAGGTTGTATAAATATCTATAAGTAATTTGCCATTTTTGTGCTCATCATTAATTTCTAAGCCAACATTTTTTAAATCTTCAATATTTACCATTTTAATCGTTAAAGTCTGTGATATTTAATTATCTAATATTTACTTATTTTTTGTAAGTGTTTGTTTCTTTTTATTCTTTTTATTTATAGAATAGAAAAAAAGTCGTGAATTTCGAATCAATATTATTTTTGTTGTTGCAGGACAAATCTTAATTTTTCTTGGAATATTAATTAAATCCTTGATTTGACAATTAAATGAAAAGAAATAATTTTAAAACTTAAAGATAATAATTATATATAATAATCACGAATATTTACTTCTAAAAATGGCAACCATTGATTTTGAATTTAGAAACGAGATTATAAAATCAGATATTGGCAGTACACTCGCTTATTGTTATCAATGCGCCACGTGTTCGGGTGCGTGTCCGGTCGCGCAAGTGACTGAAGGCAGATATAATCCACGTAGATTGATATTAGATGCTTTATTGGGTTTAAAGGAGAAGATTTTCGGTCCTGAAAATACATTCAACATATGGGGGTGTACGATATGTGATACTTGCGACGAGGTGTGTCCGCAAAAGGTAGAACTAACAGAAATTTTCACGATTTTAAAGAATAAAAGCGTTGAGCGTGGTGAGGCACCAGAATATTACACTACTCAAGCATCTACTATATTAGAAAATGCCAAAGCAATTCCAATGCAACCTGCTATAGAAAGAAGGCGAGATCAGCTAGGGCTTCCAAAAATAATGGCTCCCGATGTTGAAGAGATTAAAAAGCTTCTGAAAGCAACCAAGTTGGATGAAAAATTGCCAAAACAGGAAGAATAATCTTTTTTTAAATCATTTTATAAATTGTTTTTATATTAAATTGCATTTACATTTTATAACCTTAATTTAATAAGGAATAGATAAACATGAGAAAACTAATTATTGGCGGAAACTGGAAAATGAATAGGGGAACTCCTGAAGGGACAAGACAAATGCTCAAAAGATTAGTTCCTCTAGTTAAGAAAATTGATAATGTGGATATTGTTATCGCTCCACCTTTTACTTCTTTGATTTCTGCAGTTGACTTAGTTAAGAAATCAAATATAATAATTGGAGCTCAAAACATGTATTTTGAGGACAAGGGGGCATTTACAGGTGAGATATCCCCAATTTTTTTAAAAGATATAGGTGTTAAATATGTAATACTAGGCCATAGCGAACGAAGAGATATTTTTAAGGAAACAGATTTA
>SDNN01000146.1 GCA_004524425.1 Promethearchaeota archaeon | reverse complement strand
CCCATAAGAGAAATCGTGTATTACCTCATCAAAAAAGTTGATAGAGAACGAGTGGCAATTGATATAGGTACGGGTCAAATAATTGAGTTAGATAAAACTGAATCGAGCTTGATTTCTAAAGCAAATACTAGCATAGGCCTTATACTGATACTTTCTTCATTTTTCCTATATTATTTAGTGTATTTATTTGCTACTAATTATATATCGATTGATACTTTTCAATTTAGTAATATTACAATTAGTGGTCTAACAGGAGAGTATTTTCTTATTTCAAGTTTTTTTATTTTCGGAAGTTGCTTGCTTATAAGTGGTATCCTCATGATTTATATCAATAGACAAATGATTTCAATCGAAACATGATTTTTTCTACTTTACAATCCATCCATAAACTTTTTTAGTGCATTAAATTAGAATAAGCATGATTATGTATAGATTTGGAGCAAAAACATTCCTTAAGCAACTTAACTTATTCTTGCGTAAGAATTTATTTTCTGAATTCCGTTTTTCCCTCATACCTAAGTTTTTAACTAAAACAGATTGTACCATTCTCGATGTAGGGTGCGGAAATTATTCTCCTCAACGAGCTAAGCTCCAATATCCTCATTCCCATTATTATGGATTAGATCTCTCTAAAAACTATTATTCATCAACAGATCTTTCGCTAATGGATGGATTTTTTGAATTGGATCTTAATAAATTAGATTATTCACCAATTCCAAATAACTTCTTTGATCTGATTATACTTTCTCACGTGCTTGAACACTTGCCTAAAGGAGAAAGAGTATTACTCCAATTATTACCAAAATTAAAATCAAGAGGTTTGATATACATAGAATATCCTTCGGTTCGAAGTACAAAACTTCCACACAAAAAAGGGACATTAAATTTTTATGATGATGCAACTCATGTAAGAATTTATGACAATAAATCTCTGTCAAAAATACTAAAAATTAAAGGTTTTGAGATTCTAAAGGAAGGCGTGCGTCGAGATTACAAAAAAATTCTATTATTACCAATCCTCCTGATTTATGATCTATTTAAATATCGTCATATTAAAACAGGTCATCTTTGGGACCTATTTGGATTTGCAGATTATTTGATTGCTTATAAGAAAGTATAATAATTTGCTTAATAATTTCTCCAATGATGCACGTCATCCAAATTTGAATAACATCATTGATATTTTAAAGTTTAATAACTATGATTAATTTTCCTTCTTAGTATGGATTTTCCGAAAATGAATCTTCATAGCCACTCAGATTTTACCGATGGTAAAGATTCAATAAAAAAAATGGTGAACAAGGCTTTAAAAGTTGGCTTGGACTATCTTGCGATCACGGATCATTTTACTAACTCATGGAAATCAGATATAATATCTACACTCGACACGCCGGATAAGATTGAGGATTACTTGAATGAAATAGAAGCATGTCAAAAATTTCTAAAAGAAAATAATAAAAATCTACAGGTTTTAAAGGGAATTGAAATCGATTTAGGAAGCAATGATAATTATATTAGAAGGCTCATCCAACCAGAAAAATTTGAAATTATACTATTTGAGTACCTGGAAACGTTAGAGGGCTTAGCTTTTTTAAAAAATTTAATAATTTATTGGGAAAATAATTTAGCTCGTTCTAATTTTCCATTATTGGGATTAGCCCATTTGGATCCTTCATTCTTCATTTATCATGGTCTTGATCGATTGATTCAAGTGATTAAGAAATACGATATATATATAGAAATAAATGCGAGATATTCTCATTATTATAACCGTAAAAATGAACCATTTTTTGAGAGATTGAGAAAGTTCAATATTCCGGTAGCTATTGGAACAGATGCTCATTTTTCAAGGCGTTTAGGTTTTATCGATGAACTCTATGACATACTTCATGAATATGAACTTGAAAAGAACTTTCGAATTTTCATTGAAAAATTACACGAAAAAGAATAATGAACCATTACACATTTCTCATGAAAAATACTAAAGTCACGATGGAGTTAAAATAAAAGATAGGTTTACCAGCAAAATGGAACATCCTAAATGACGGAAAAAACTATTCATAATAAAGTGTCCGATTTGAGAATATTTGGAAAGATCGAAGGAATATTATCAGAAATTTTTGAAAAAATAAAGATTATTTCAAACTGACATCGACCATTAGCTTAATTGGTTAGGAAATTTTAATTTTTAATAATTTAACATTATATTTTTATTAATGGGAGGGTTATTTCTTTAATATGGATAAAGAATTGGAAGATAAAATCGACTTAGCAACCCAGTGGATTGTTGAAAGCGAAAAATTAGTGGTATTCACTGGAGCAGGTATTTCTACGGACAGTGGATTACCCGACTTTCGTGGTCCAGATGGTCTTTGGACAAGAAGGGATAAAGGATTACCTCCCCCAAAATCAATACCTTGGGAGGAGGTAAAACCAAATGTGGGTCACCATGCAATTGTTGAATTATTAGAATTAGGAAAACTTGATTACTTGATCTCCCAGAACGTGGATGGACTTCACGTGAAGTCAGGAATTCCCTTCGAGAAGATTGCAGAACTCCATGGAAATCAGTATTTCATGAAATGTCTTGAATGTAATCACAAAATGACATTTAAAGAAGCCGGATGGGATAAACATAAATGGGGGTCAGGATATAGAACAGACAGAGTCAGGGAAGACCAACCTGTATGCCCGAAATGTGGAGGTAGAATCATTTCGAGCATAGTAAATTTTGGTGATCCTTTACCAGAGGAAGATCTCGAAGAATCTATTAAACGATCAGCTAATTGTGATGTGTTTTTTGTGATTGGTTCCTCCCTAGTTGTCTCACCGGCAGCTAACATGCCCGGAATAGCTAAACAATCTGGAGCAAAACTGATCATTTTGAATAGGGGTGAAACACCATATGATCATGTGGCTGATCTTAGGTTTTTTGAGTCTATAGCAGACGTCCTTCCCGAAATAGTTAATGGTGTGAAAAGAAAGATGGAAAATTAAAACTTGCCTGTCATCTCCAAAACAACTCTTTTGTAAAAATCTCCTCTTATTTTTGATATATACGTGCTTTTTATTTTGTGAAAAAATTCATCTTTAAATATTAATACGTCTAAATCATATTTATGAGCGAAACTAATAAAAGCTCTATTAGAGTTAGCAAGGGTTATTTTCGCCTTTTAGTCGTTATACTCATAGCGATCGAAATCTTAGATGCATATACTACCGGATTACCAGGGGTAATACCTTCAAACATCATCGATGAATTTTTAAGTGATTATAACAGGAATACAGCTCAAGCAGTCTTTGCATTAGGTTCAGGTATTGCAATGATCGGCATGTACTTCGTCGTGGTAAGTCAATATTTCGCAGATAGATTTGGTAGAAAGATCATGTTGATTTTTACATGCTTGGGTATGGGATTCGCATCATTGATGATAGCCTTATCTACCAGTTTCATAATGTACGTGATATCCTTATTCTTACTTTACATGTTCTTCAGTTCAGATATTTGGATGATATATATCAATGAAGAATGTCCTTCTGAGAAAAGAGTAGTCTGGGCTAATGTCATCGTAGCTGGTGGTATTTTTGGATTATTACTTGCCACCATTCTTCGGGGAATTTTCATAACAGGACGGCCAGGTGAAATTGGATGGAGAGGACTTGCTTGGTTTTCCGCTATATTGGGGATTGTGTTAGGCCTAATTTGTATTTTTGCGGTAAAAGAGACTTCAGTTTACACTGAATCCAAAGAAACTGGGGCACTTGCACAAAAACCAGGTTTTGTAGAAAATGTCAATGGCATATTCAAGTCCGAAGTTCGTAAGGAAATGTCCATTCTTTTACTTATTACCTTCATAGGTGGGCTGAGCTATCTGTTCCAGACAATGGCTTTGGAATACATGGCTGATAAAGGTGGTTTATCAGAACCCCAGTTAAATACCGTGTTGATTTTCGTTTTCTTGATGATTTTAGCAGGTTATGCCTTTTCAGGAATAACCGGAGATAAAATCGGTCGAAAATTTTTATTGTATTTCTGGTCAGCAGCAATGCCAATATTCGTTATAATTACCGTAATATTGGTCGAAATTGGGTTAGGAACTAGCATGATTACTTGGATATTTGTTGGTCTGGGTGTTTCGGCTATATGGGGGTCATTAGGTGCTGTAAGAATTATTTCAGTTGAGATCGTGCCCACGGAAAAAAGAGGCACCGCTGCAGGACTTAGATCCATACTTACAGCGACGGGTACAACAGCAGGATTGCTTTTAAGCAGCATTGTAATCTTATTTTTCGGTCTGGGAATAGCATTCATAGTCTTTACATTACCGCTTCTAATAAACATCCCCTTGGCGAAAAAATACATTCGTGAAACCAAAGGCGTCGATTTATCAGCTATAAAATTTGATAAATAATAAAAAATCAATCAATCCTTTTTTTTATTTTTTTCAATTATACTAAAAATGAGAAATAAGGCTATCAATTGCTGAAAAATATTAGAACAAGTTTCAAGGCTATTTTATTCTTCCATGAATTGCCTTATTTCGGTCAAGCTCTTTAAGAAGTCTTCTTCCTTCTTTATTTGATAAAGATAAATTCATCTCTCCCTTTCTACTTAAAGAACCAGTAAAAATTAAATCATTATCAACAAAAATTTCAATATTTTGGCTTGCATATTTGGGATTTGCCTTTAAAGTAATTTTTCGTTTTCCTACTTCGAAATCTAGATCTATTTTTTCTTGTTTAAATCTTTTATTTAATCTCGATCTGTCTTCTCTCATCATGGGGCCATATTCTTCAGATCTGGGAGGATTAACGGGATTAACCACGTTTTCTTGACCGAATGAATATATTTCATATGCTAATCGTCCCGTCCTGTAATCCTTAACCTCAATTACGGGTCTTGCTAAATCTTTATCGCGAAATCCGTGAGGTACTTTGACCGTCATTTTTAATGATAAAACTGTTGCAATATCTCCATTTTTAATGAAGATAACGGTGTCTATTATGGATGGAAGAATGCCTAATTCAATTCTACCAATGAACCTTTGGATGGCATCAATGGCGGATGAAGAATGCACGACTCCAATCATTCCAACACCAGATAATCGAAAATCTGAGAAAATCTTGAAGTCTTCAAACACGCGAATTTCATCAAAAATGGTGAAATCTGGTCTAACAAGCAATAATACATCTGCAGAATTCTCTAAACTTCCTTCTAATTTAGTATATTGAGTGATTTCAGGTCTTACTTGGAGATCTCTCACGCTTTCTAAAGTTTTAACGATTTTATCTTGCTCCATGTAGACATTGGCTAATGCAGCTGAGAAGGTGGATTTTCCTGCTCCAGGAGGTCCGCACACTAAGATTCCTTCAGCTTTTTTACGTAATCTATCTTCCAATCGTTTATCCATGGAGTAATCAGATAAACTTAAGGAAACAAGCGGACGAGTGGCAGTAATTTCTATATCATTGGAAAAGGGTGGACGAGTGATAACTATTCTATATTCACGTAATTGCGCTACAACAGCGCCTAATTTTTCTATCTCTATAAAAGAATGTTCATCTTCTCGTACGTTTTCAATTATTTCCATCGCAATATCTTCAATAGTTCGCAGGTCTAATGGAATTTCATTAACTTGTTCAAGATACCATTCTCCAGGTTTTCCTTTTTTAGCATAAGGTGGTAGGCCCCGCTTAAGATGAATACTCATGGTATCATCATCAAAAAAGGTCAAGAATTTTAATCTTAAATTTTCTCTCTCTCTCTTTTCTGTTTTTTGATAAGCAAAGATGACCTCCAATCCTTCAAACTTGCCAATCTCTCCTTGTATTCTGTCAGCAGTTATTAGCACAGCTTCATTTCTGCTTGCAGTTTCCCGAATAAGGGCATCTAATTCTCCACCTGGTGCTAACTTGATTTCTTCCCTATTTGGACGCTCTCCTATGATTTCAAGCCCTATCTTTCCTTCATTCGCTAGATTTCTGATCGAATTCAAGACTTCAAGTCCAAATAAACCAATCTCTTTTTGAATATTCGTTCTATATTCCACTTCGGCTATGACTATGTTAGGTATAAGTATTATGGGATTCTCTCCTAATTCTCCATCCTCAATCAAGGCAAGAATTTTTCCATTGAATATCACTGAGGTATCGCATACAAATTTATCTTTCATTTTCTTCAATTTCTTCCTTTGAAATGTCACTATTTTTTAAAATCTCAAATTTTTTTACACTATAATATATAGGTTTGCTCAATCTATCAACTGTTGCAACTATCAAGTCTTTTCTCGAACCCATTGCCACTCTAGAAATCTTATCTAAATCCCTTAATTCGATAGGTGACCCTTCGAATACGGGATAAATCAAGAATTTTGCTGCGTCTTTTTCGAAATCTGCTCCTCTTTTATAAACTCTAAAATCTATCCCATCTCCATAACCTGTTCGAACAATATATCCTCTTTTTCTAAGGTCCATGTAGATTATATATTTTTGCCAGAGGCGTTCGTCATATTTAATGAAATAAGTTAATAATCCTTCAAAATCATATTGATTTTTATTCTTATCATTATCCTCCCATAATAATATCCTATGTCTTTCGCAGAGAAGTAATACTTCTATTGGTTCTAAGATCAAAATTTCCTCACCATTCTCGTTCTTAACCAAACTTCCTATGTAGGAATTATTATAGAATTCATCAATTCCTTCCATTTCCTCAATTATTACTTTATCCTCTTTTAAAAGACCTTCAAATTGTATCTTTTCAGTGTTTTTCTCTGTCATTCTTAATAAATTATTATCATTCCTAATTAATGAATTTAACCATGGCTTTGTCGCAAGTGAAAAATTAATTTAGTATCAATACCATATTAACTTAGTCATGAAAGAGATGCTTGATAAATTATTTACACTCTTAAAAGGAGCAAATAGAGTTGTATTCATGGGCATTGGCGAGGAAAAAATGTCGGATGATGGGGTGGGCCCTTATATTATCTCAGAGTTATTGAATTCTTCTGATGAAAAATTTCTATTCATTAATGCGGGTATAGATCCAATGGCAAGGATCGAAGAGATCATTGAATTTAACCCTTCTCATCTAATTCTTATTGATACTTGTACATTAGACGAGTCTCCTGGAACTGTAGCTATTTTAGAAAGAGATAATATTTGCGATTATGTTCCCATTTCAACTCATACCATTCCCATTCATATTGTTATAGATCTTATT
>SDNN01000145.1 GCA_004524425.1 Promethearchaeota archaeon | reverse complement strand
GATAAATCAGCATCAATATTCTCACCAAAATTAATGATTTTCAAGGGAGAGTGCATGATCGCATCGTACATTTGATCATCCCACTCTTCTAAGAAAGATATGAATTTTTGCATCTCATTTGGATGGCGCTTGAGAAAAATTACAGTACGAACAAATCCCATCGTTATCTTTACTAATCTCTGATATGGTGATGAGAGTAAGTAAGTACTCACCACTCCTAAATCCCCAAATTGTTCTTCTGCTCTTCTATTATTTTCCTCAAGAAATCTAACTTCCGTATTTTCTAAGATATATTTCATAATTCTCATATCCTCCACGGACTTTACTGGAAACTCCGTATAATGGCCTCCAAGCCCACCACCCACTGCTATTGCCTCAGTTAAATTCCCTAACGGCGTTTTATATTTCGTAATCCTTTCATCCTTTTTAGCACCTAATTGAGTAGTAATATCTATCTTTGCTTCTGGATTAATTTTGGTATCAATAAGAGGGAGATATAAAGTCTCTTCTGAATACCTAGGGCTTGCTCCAAGCATTTTATAAATGGCTAATTGACTCTTTTTTAAAAATCGTTCAGGAATTTTGTCTTTTAATATTTTAACATGCTTTCCCTTCTTAAAGAGCTTATTTCCTAAATACCAATAGTATAAACGAGGACTAAATACAATTCTATCTATTTTCTTTTTTGCGAACGTATTCAAGAATATTTCTCTATTTGATTGTTTTGAACTCATTGGCAAATTCAGTATCAATAATAATTGAAATAAAAGAAATACTTAACTTTTAAATTTAGAAGCTAAATTTAGAATCTCTAGACCTAGAAGTTTAGCGCCAATAACAAATTCTTCAGTCCAATCACCTATAAAGCTGACTCTATGCCAACCAAATGAATCCCAGTCATAGTTATTCAAAATTTCTTCAACATTCGTTTCTACGAGCATTTTTGACACACAACCACCTTTATCCGAAACATTATCCACGATTTTTCCGTTTCTTATCTCTATCTTGTTCTTAAACACGCTAATTTTAATGGTGGTAACGGGTTCTCCAACAGGGAACTTTACACAAGGAGAAGCACCCAAATATGCGGTTTCTCCATGATATACGATGTCATAATCTGCTGTAGGGCCATCAATTCCTTGTAATTTACTCGGTGCCACGCAATGCATGTAAGTGATTTGATCCTTTATGGAATCAAAGGTATGATTGGAAACAAATCCAGGTCTGCCAGAAATATATAAGCCAAAGAGGAAACTAACGGCAGAATCCATATCAGATTCACAAATTCCATAATATCCCTCCTTGCTCAACTCAAAAAAAGCCATGCACGGATATGCTGGTAATTTACCAGTCAACAAGAATGTTCCACAATCTGGAGAGAAATATTTACAATTTTTTTCATTTAAGATTTCTTTAAATGCTAAATATAACCTCGCGGAATTCAAGATGGTTTTTTCAGTGGGTTCTACTATCTTAGCGTTCTTAATCCATTTATCAGCAATGATTTTGGCCTCTTCTTCATCCACGTTCTTATAATATTCAACAATTTCATTTGGATCCCCTCTTATCATCTCAACGTTAAAGGTGCTTTTCAAATTCTGCTTATACTTTTTCTCATCTTTTCTCCATTGATGGGCTTGATCGAATCCTTGTGTATCAGTATAAAATTCAAAATTGGTATCTCCTTTCATCTTTCCCACTTGTTCAATGAACTCTGGAGACTCCTTGATAAGTTTTTTACGTTCTGGATTAAATAATCCTAGAATTACTTCCCAATCCATTTTTATTTTATCACTAGCATAAACTAAAACATTGTTACCCCCAAGTCTTAAAATATTAGACAAGACTCTAATTGGTTTATCAAAATCTAAAATATTTCTAGAAGATATGGGATACAGGCGATAATTTTTTTCCTTTATACTGGTAAAAATTTTTGTGAAGGTATGATCTCCAGCATAAATCAAGTTCGCTAAGATCGTGGGTTTTGCCATTTCAATAAACTCTATTCCTGCTTTTATAATCCCTGGATAACCATAATGCCCTATTGTAAAAATTATGACGCCATCTGCATCCAATATATTATCCTTGATTTTTTTGATTAATTCATCATCATAAATACCAATCATTTCATTATGAGTGAAATTAAGGTTCGGGAATGTTTCATTCAAGTGATTGAGAATTTCATTAGTTAACTGTTCATTATCATATCCTATATATGGCCATCCCGCTTCCCATTGAGGTTTTCCGATAAACACAACATGAAGCGTGATATTAACTTTTTCCATAATTATTAGATTAAATGAAAAGTTTAAAAAAATAACTTATTTGAGATTATTTCCTCATTTCAATTTTTATGATGCTGGTCCTTTTAAATCCCTATGATTTTTCTTGCCTCTGAAGGATTAGCTACTTTCCTACCTACATAATTGCTAATACTCACAAATTTCTTCACTATTTCAGCATTGCTCTTCGCAGGAACACCTTCTTCGATAAACGGATAATCTTCAGTCCCCACTCGAATATGACTTCCTCGAGTTAAAGATAGGACTGCGATTTGCGTGTTCTCTTTGCCCATGGTGCTCACTGAATATACACAATTTTTAGGCATGGTTTTTACTCGATGCATGTATTCTTCAAAGCTGGGAGGGGACCAGGTACCCCCTGGCCAATTAAAAAAAAGAGTCAAGTAATGAGGACCATCAATCAATTTCTTGTCAATTAAATACTGCAAATTCCAATAACTTCCGGTATTCCAAACTTCCCATTCTGGCTTAATACCATAAGCCTTACACTTTTTACAATATTCTTCTAATTCTTCAACAGGATGCAATATATCTACATTTACTTCAGGAAAATGTTCAGCATGATGATTTAAAATTATGGACATCATGTCTGGTCTAGCTTCAAAATCTCCTCTTCTCGCAGGGATTGAATCGCTTGACATGCCTGCCTGAATGATGATATCACACCTTTCACGGATCTTTTTAACAAACTCGACCTCTTTCCCCCTAGGCAGATGAACATGAGCTATTGCAGCCCCTGCTTCATGGCATTGTATAACATCTTCTATTAATTGGTCTGAATTTTCTGCCCAATTTTTCACATCCGGATAGATCCAAGAATTAGCAGTCGTTGCCGTAATAATTAATTTTTCTTGATCCATTTTTTTCACTAAATACGATTTTAAGATTAATTAGAATTATTAATTTAAAAATAATAAGCTATCGGGAGACTCGTCCAGACACATCCCCTTTCATTAATTTCAAAACCTCTTCCGTTGAAACCAAATTAAAATCTCCGAATATGGTATGCTTTAAACATGAGGCCGCTAATGCGAATCTTAAAGTATAATTAAGATCATCTTTCTTGGTAAGCAAGCCATAAATTAAACCTCCCATGAATGAATCACCTCCTCCCACACGATCCACAATATGAGTAATGTCATATTGAGGGCCAATAAGCATTTCTTTACCATCATAAATCACGCCTGACCATGTATTATGGCTGGCAGAAATGGATCCTCTTAACGTGATTGCTATATAATTCAAATTAGGAAATCTTTTCTTGATCTCCTTTACAACATGTTCATATTTTGTAGCATCAATTTCACCGGATATGATATTTGTATCTGGAGCTTTGATTCCTAATACCTTGTCAGCATCTTCTTCGTTTCCTATGGCAACATCACAATAGTTTATGAGTTCGGGCATGATTTCAGATGGTTTCTTTCCATATTTCCAAAGTTTACTGCGGTAGTTGAGATCGCAAGAAATTATGATTCCTTTACGTCTTGCTGTTTTAACAGCGTCTAAGCAAATATCAGCAAGATTTTGGGAGATGGCAGGCGTGATTCCCGTCCAATGAAACCACGTGATTCCATCAAAAATCTTTTCCCAATCAAACATGTCTGGAGTCGCAGTTGCAATAGCTGAATTTGCGCGATCGTATATAACCTTACTAGATCGGGTTGAGGCACCTGTTTCTAGAAAGTATATTCCCAGTCGGTCACCGCCCCTGATTATTTTATTTGTATTGACTCCAAATTGCCTTAAATATTGAATACAGGCCTCACCAATTTCATTGTTTGGCAACCTGGTTACATAATCGACTGGAATGCCAAAATTTGCCAATGATACTGCAACATTTGCCTCCCCTCCACCGTATATTACGTCAAATGATCTGGCTTGAGTAAAACGGGAAAAATTAGGAGGTGATAATCTTAACATTATCTCTCCAAAAGTCAACACACGGTTTTGCTCCATAAATTGCACCAAAAAACTCTTAATTAATTAATTTAGAGATCAATATGTTTTTTATCATTTAAAATTTAGAGATAAAAATAAAGTTAATAAAAAAAAAATAATTTCCTCTAAAGAGTAAGGAAATTCTTGTTATTGTTTACTAAACTTTGGTAATCCAACCAAAATAATCCTCAATTTCTAATCTTTGTATTCCAGTCAAAATCTTGTAAAGCTCAGTAGTTATTTCACCAGGCTTTCCATTATTAAACAATTTACTTTGTCTTTCATAATGTATTGAACTTATGGGCGTTATAACAGCAGCAGTACCAGTACAGAAAGCTTCTGTACATGAATCATTAAATAATTCATGATAAGAAATGTCTCTTTGATCTATTTTCATTCCAAGTTTTCTCTTGCCAAGTTCAAGCACGGATTTTAAGGTAATTCCCTCCAAAATAGTTCCATCAAATTTAGGCGTAGTGAGCTTTCCGTCGATAATGCTACAAAAATTGGCTGCACCAACTTCGCTTATGTATTCCATGAAGACTGAATCTAAATACAATATCTGCGCAAATCCTTTTTTCTTTGCCTCTAGAGCAGGTTTCATCGTACCAACGTAATTTCCACCAGTCTTTGCTGATCCCGTCCCTCCTGGAGAAGCTCTGGTATATTTTTTTGAAATTTCTAAATTGATTCCTTTAAATCCTTCTGGGAAATAAGGTCCAACTGGATTTGTATATATAATCAATTTATATTCTTCCGCAGGTTTAATGCCCATCACGGGACCGCTTCCAATCATTAAAGGTCGAATATATAAGGCACCTCCACTGTCGTAAGGAGGAATATATTCTTCATTAGCCTTGACAACTTGTTTGATCGCTTTAATAAATTGATCAGTATCATATTCAGGCATCATCAATCGTTTGGCAGTGAAATTTAATCGTTTTGCATTCTCACATGGCCGAAATAAGGTAATTTCTCCCTTTCTTGTTTTTAGGGCTTTCATGCCTTCGAATAAACCCTGCCCATAGTTTAACACGCTAGCAGCAGGAGAGATTTCGAACTTTCCGAAAGGAATCAATTTTCCTTCATCCCAGGTGCCTTCCATATATTCTGAAATGAACATCGTTTTAGTCTTGATATAACTGAATCCTAGATTATAAAAATCTATATTGACTTTTTTTGCTTGCATACTTTTGCACTCTCTTTTTTTGTTGATGACCCCTTAAAACAAGCGCTTGATTCCCATGACCTCTTTCCAAATAAAATTCTTACAGAAATTATTTATACAACAAGATAGCAAATCAGTAAAAAAGTCGTTCAGAAAGAAGGTTTAGAATAAGCTATCTTGCTTTATAATACTACTGCTGCGGCTGCGATTGCAATAAAACCATATCTAATGGTTGCCTTTTCCTTAGTAGTATTATAATAGAAGGTCATTAGAAACTATTAATATTTAATACTATATAAGTTTTACAAATCAGGGAAGGTGGATCACTTATGATACAATAATTTTCAAATCAGAGATTTTAAAGTCTAAAAAATATTTAATTTTCTATTGTATAATCATTTAATTTATTCATAAATTCGAAATATCATGATTGAAAAAGAAAGAAGAAATAAGAGTGAGTATTCCACTAAAAAGGCCCTAGCATATAGTTCTGGACAAGTAGCAGATATTATTGCATACCAAAGTTTTGTTTTTCTAACGTTTACCTTCTATTTTACTATCATAGGCCTTCCTGTATTTTACATTTCCATCGGTTTCATGATTTGGTCCGTATGGAACGCATTTAATGATCCGCTCTTAGGGTATTTATCGGACAGAACACATACTAAATATGGTCGCCGGTTGCCTTACATAATGGCTGGTTTGATTCCTCTAGCATTAACCATGTTCTTTATATTTAGTCCTCCAAAAACTTTCGGTATAGCCGATCAAACAACAAATTTAATCTATTTCATTATTATCATCATTGTATTTGAGCTCTTTTATACTATGTTAAGTATAAATTTAACCTCCATGTTTCCAGAAGCTTTTATAACATTAGAAGAAAGAACGAAAGGTAATAACATAAGACAGACATTCTCAGTTGTCGGTTTACTTATAGCATTCGTTTTACCTGGGATTATTATTCCCGATTATAGTGATCCTAAGTACATCCTTGAATACTCTGTTTTCGGAATAATACTAACCATAATTATTCTTATAACTGGTTTTATCTTTTTAAAGTTCGGTCCTAAAGAAAAACCCGAATTTCAGGAAGATTATAAAAATGCACCCTCTTTAAGCAATTCAATTAAAATGTGCTTCAAAAGCAAGTCTTTCAGATGGTATATTCCAACAGAAATAGCAGCATGGTTTGTTTTTGGTATGATCCCGACAATTTTACCTTTATATGCAAAGTTCGTCTTAGGTATAGAGAATTCATTTTTAATTTCATTAATGATCGGACTTACTTTTATTTCAGCTGTAATGTTTATAAATCTATTATGGAAACCATTAGTACAAAGGATTGGGGCCAGGAAATCTTGGTTAATATCCCTAGCAATTTGGATTGCTATATTCATACCTCTATTCTTCATAACTGACGCTGTTGCTGGGTATATCCTATTTTTTATCCTTGGGGCCGGATTTGGAGGTACCTTATACATAATTGATATTATTGTTGCAGACATCGTAGATGAGGATGAGGTCATTACAGGTATGCGTAGAGAAGCAGGGTATTATGGAGTAAATGCTCTTTGTCTTAGATTTACAACCATCTTAGTATTTCTGGCAATAAGCCTAGTATTCACTAATGTCGGATGGGCAGTATTCGAGCCGGATAGGGTCACTCCTGACGTCATATTAGGCTTGAGAATCCTAATCGTTGTTTTTCCAATTATGGCTCTCATTATCGGGTTCATATCCATGTATAAATATCCATTAGATGACGACAAACTTGAAAAAGTCAAGCAAGAATTAGAACTAATTCATCAAAGAAAAAAATCTAAATTGAGTAAATTTTAATTTTTAATCCTTTTATTTTTTTCTGTTTTGTTGACTAAATATTAGAGATGGAACTATATTCTATACCAATTCTTAATTTGT
>SDNN01000144.1 GCA_004524425.1 Promethearchaeota archaeon | reverse complement strand
TCTTTAAAAGCTTTATTCCATCTGATGGCTTTCCCTTTTTCTGGATCAAATACGAATATGGTATCTGAAGTAGTATTGATAAGATCTTCCGTGAATTTTTTTTCGCTTCTTAATTTCTCCTCTGTTCTTCTCTTTTCTATAAAAATTTTCACTCGACTGGAAATTTCTCTTAGAAGTGCAATCTCCTCTTCCATAAATTGATTATCTTCCTTGTAATAGGCTTCTATTTCCATAATATCGCCATTTATTTTTTCCCGACTATTAATTTTCCAATCTGTTTGTTTGAAATCTATTGACTTATACTCTTTATGCCCTAAATTTATCCTTACGCAAGTTTTTTCAGGGAATTGAAATGCAGTAGGCAATAAACTAACCAAGTGGCCCATGAATTCATTTATAGATTCATTTTGTTGGTCAATAATTCTTGATAAATCATATAGGCAACTTAATTCTTTAACCCTTTTTCTAAGTGCAAGCTCTGAATCTTTGATTATTTTCTCGAAATATATTCTTTCAGTGATATCTAAGAGAGTCACAAAATCTGCTGGTTTCCCTTCATAATTAATAGTTTTGGAAAAGACCTCTAAGAATATTATCTCTCCACTATTTTTTATTCCTCTAAATTGATATTGGGTTGTCGCATCAGATTCGCCTGATTGTTTTTTATTTAGTTGTTCTACAACAAACTTCTTGTCATCCGGATGTATTACTTTGAGCAATTCCCCAGGTGGCCAATTCATTATTTCATCAATATTAAGACCAAACATTTTCGCCGCTTTTTTATTTACATATTTAATGAGATTATCTTGTATGATTATGATCCCTAAAAAGGATTGTTCCGTGAGAGTTCGGAAGATTTCTTCTGATTCTCTAAGCTTATCTTCAGCTTGCTTTTTTTCTGATATGTCCCTCAAAATTAATAAAACCGATACCACGATATCATCATCATCTTTAATGGCACCCAATCGTATTGAGACCCAAAAGAGTTCGCCTTGACCTCCTAATGCCAAGGCTTCATATACATCGGATTCTCCCTTATTAAATACTTCTTGAAGTTTTCTTTTACCTTTATCTCTATATTTTGGATGAAGATAATTTAGGCAGTTAGATCCAATTACTTTTTTGATATCATATCCTTCTGGTACTCTATTTATGAATAATATCTTTCCTTCACAGTCAACATTAAATATAATATCAGGAGCTTCATTCAATAATTTTTCAAACTTATTTACATTGTGTAACAGAGAGTTATCTTCTTTTTTAAATTTAATAATTCCACTCTTTTTAGCTTGTTTTTCAGAATTAAATTGATAGTTCGGAATTTCTGTATTTACATGGAGTAAAACGATGTCAGGAGATATGAAATTATAATAACAATGATATATTCCTTGTTGACTCGTTGCTTTTTGTTTCAATTTTACTTCTTTGGCAAATTCTTTCTTTTGACTAGCACAGATTAATAGATCACTGAAAATCTCGGGAATCTCAGCATATAATTCTGAAGCTTTTAGACCTTCATGAATTTCTATACCGTTTAATCCATAATCTTGAGCAGTTTTATTATGTTTAATTAAAATAAAATCATTCTCAATCTTTTTCCACGCATATGATAACACTGGAATGGAATCAAAAATTTGCTTACAATTTTTCTCAAGCCAATTTAGCGGAGCCTTAATTTTGCTCACTTACTATCCCCTATTATAAAGTTAAAAAATTATGGCAATTAAAAGGTCAAATTTAAATTGATAATTTAAGAAATTTCTTTTATAGTTGAGGTTTATGAATTATAATTTAAAATTAATTCATCCAAAATTTATTTCATGAAAATAATGAGTAATGGCACTCTCAGATTAGAACTTAGAGTGTCATTTATAGAATATAAATCATTACAAATCTTCTTTTGACATATTAAAATATAATTATTTTTAATCTGCTTCCGAAAGTAAAATGATGAAATTACTTCCTTGTGAATAATCTCCTTCAATTCTATTCTCAACCCATATATCTCCATCATAACTATCAATTATTTTCTTCACCAAGGATAAGCCTAGTCCCATTCCTTTCTGACCTTTATATTTTCTATGACCTCTTTTGAAAATAGTCTCTTTATGCTCATCTATTATCCCTATTCCATTATCAAGAAATTCCAATTTAATCATGTATTTATCATTTTTTTGAATTCTAGAAATTCTAATTGAAATCTTTACTAAATCACTGTCGTTATATTTAATCGCATTAGTCAACACATTATCAAAAACATCCTGTAATAATTCATTTGCTTCAATGAAAATACGCTTCCAGCTAGAATTAATTTGAAATTCTATTTTCCTATCATAGTATATACTTTTTACATATTTGATGGAATTGTTCAATAATTCGCACATTTCAGTTAATTTCACCGGTTTTTTCTTCTCTTCTAGTTCTGTGAGAGTATTCACGTTGTTCACGAGCTTTCTTGCTCTTAATATTTGGCTTTTTATCAAGGTGATGATATTCTTAATATCAATAAATTTTTTAAGCTCTCCAATCTGAAGAGAAATGAGTTCAGTTGATGAATTTATGATTTGGAGTATGTTATTTATATCATGGGCAAACAAATCTCTATAAAAATTAGCCCTATCAAATGCTTCTTTATATCTTTTCTCAGATTCTTTTAATTTTTGCTCAGCTTGTTTTCGATCACTAATGTCTCGTGTCATTCCTAATATTCCAATTGCTTTTTGATTTTCATCGCGTAGAAACGTAAATGTGATTTCTGAAGGAACGATGGAACCATTCTTATGAATTTGGTCGATTTCAAAAGTGCGTGAACGGTACAAATCCTTTTCCTTTTTTCTTTCCGCTTTCATCTCATCTTTAAATATTTTAGCCATTTTTTTAAGTGAATCTTTAGTGGTTCTATCGTTAATTGACCATTTCATTACCTCATCGACGTCATAACCTAAAATTTTTGGACTTGTAGGACTAACATAAGTTAAATTTAAATTCATATCCGTACTCCAGACTACTATTCCCGAATTTTCCAAAATCAATCTATATCTCTCTTCCGATTCTTTTAATTTCTTTTCATCTTGTATTTTTTGAGTGATATCTCTCGATATGGTAACGCCTATTAGTTTCCCGTTGGCATCTCTGAAAGCTGTCCCATACGCCTCGAACCAACCAAAATCTCCATTTTTCTTTTTTAATCTCAAAACCTTCTTACCTTTTCCCTTTTTCCAATTATGCTTTATGTAATGTATGATTGAATCAATTTCATCGGGATGGAGAAAAGTTATTAATTTTTTTCCAATCATATCGTCTTTAACGTATCCTAAAAGTTTTTCATGTACTTTTTCATTTATGTATGAAAAGATGATCCTTCCCCTAACTAATGAAAACATCGAGATGAGATCGTTAGCATTTTCAGAAATAAGGCGATATTTCGTTTCAGATTCTTTTAATCTTAATTCTGCTTGTTTTTTTTTGGTTATGTCTCTTGATATGATTAACCCTTTCCATTCTTTATTATGATCTTGATACAATTTCGCTCTAATATCGAACCATTTCCAGTATCCTTCTTTATGTAACAAGCGTCCTTCTTGAGAAGCTTCTCCCTTTTTGGTGATATCTCTTAAAAATTGGTTCACTTGTTTATATTCGTCTGGATGTCTCAGTGATTTTTTAGCTCTTCGCATTAAATCTTCTTTGGAATAACCTAATAGCTTTTTATGAGCTTTTTCGTTGATATATTCAATCTGATATTTATCATTACGTACTCGGATTAAATCATCGGAATTTTCAGCTATTAATCGAAATTTCTCTTCTGACTCCTTAAGTTTCATTTCTGCATCTTTACGATCTGAGATATCTCTTAAAATGATAATTCCTTTAGTTATGTCATTTATATCTCTAAAAGTTTTTCCAGAACATTCAAACCATTTGAAGCTTCCATCTCTCAATCTAAATCGTAAATCGATCAATCCTTCTCCGAGTTCCTTACCAATTTCTAAACCTTTAACTGCTACTTTTACATCCTTGGGATGCAGGAACTGTAAGGTATTCTTTCCTAGCACATCTCCTAATTCATAACCCGATATTCTTTTTAAAGCATGTTCATTTACATGTTCAATTTCATATTTCTCATTGAGAATTCCTATAATGTCATTTGCATTTTCTGATAGCAGCCGATATTTCTCTTGTGATTCTTTTAATTCTTTAATTTTTACGGATATCCTATTTTTTAACTCCTCATTTATTTTTCTTAGATTTTCTTCTGATTTGCTTAAACTCGTTTCTAGCTCCTTAGATTTTTTTTCTGCTAGTTTTTTTTCAGTAATATCATTAACATGTACAATAACTATATCAGGCGGTATAAATCCATAATTAATGCTCATGTACTTCTCTGAATTGACGAATTTAAATTTACATCTCAATTCCTTGTAGAATTTAGATTTTTCGCGAGCACATTTTCTCAAATCTTCTAAGATCTCTGGTTGATCGTCATATAACTCCGTGGCTTTTACATTAAGATATTTTTCAATATTTCCATTAGAAAACTCATGAGCTGCACCATTAAAATCCATGAGTATTAAATCATTTTTATCAACCTTCCATGCGAAACATGGAATGGGAAGATCATCGAAAAGTATCTTACCCTTACCTTCAAATACGGAAGAACTTGTCCTTGCTTTACTCAAAGCATTTCCCCTTAACGCGTGTATTTTTTTCTAAATAAAATATAGGTATATTATCTAATTTTAAAAATTTTTTTTATACTTATTTATAATTTTCTATAAATTGAGGTTGAAGGATTAGTTTTTTCAAATATAATTTAAACGATCAAATTCGGTAAATCATTGCTAAGATAAACTTATCAGTATCAACCATTTTTAAATATCTTAAGTTTATAAAAAGGAAATTGCATTCTATATCTAAAATATTGCTCTCTCTAATGTCTATTTATAATAAATCTATGGGTATTGCATCACCCATTTATGAAATTCGAATGAAATTATCAAAGATAATAGGAACTGTATAATAACCTCAGCAAAATTTTGATTCGGTCATTTTTATAAACATTTCAATTTTACCAAAATAGTTAAAAAAATTAAATAATTTTCATTCTCAATTAATTAAATTTCAAATTATAGAATGAACACGTGAGCGAATTTGAATGAAAAGTCACCTAATGAAAGTTCAGTAGCTACTAAATCTAATTCTAAAACACCAGAGAAGATACCTCTTCTGGTTTTTTTCTCTTTTGCTTTCGGAGACCTTTTCATTGAGTTATTTGTTGCAGCATTTGGAGTTAGAGTGTTTGATTTTTTTGAAAATGAAGTAGGACTCGCAACAGGGCTGATTGCTCTGGCTTTCATTTTATACGCAGTATGGAACATGATAAATGATCCATTAATAGGATATATTGCCGATAAACCCCGAAGCTTTTGGAGGAGATATGGAAAACGTTTTCTTTGGATAATTGCCGGTGGAATTGGTACCTCTCTGAGTTTTTTATTGATTTTTGCCGTACCTGAATTGGATCCGAATACTGACTGGCTGTTCATATTCTTATGGCTTTTATCTACTATTTGCTTGTTTGATCTTTTCTTTTCTACCTTTGATACGAATTATAACGGATTGATCCCGGATAAATTTAGAAAAAATGACCAAAGACTACGTTTATCCAGTTTTGAAGTTGCTTTAGGAATTTTTGGCACGGTTTTGGGTGCTGTGGTGCCTCCAATGATCATTGTGTATGGAAATCGTTCTTCATTTATCACCATGGGGATTATTTTTAGCATAATAGGAGTTGTTTTAATTATACTCCAAATTTATGGAATCCGCGAAGACAAATCCATGATTGAACGTCATTTTGAAGTTTATGAGAACATGGAAAGAGTAAGCTTTTTCAAGTTGATTAAGATTTGTGTAAAGCAGAGAAGCTTCATAGCTTATCTTATTTTGTTTACTGCTTATCAAGCAACCATCGCATTACTCTTGGGGTCTATACCATACTTGGTGAGATTTATTTTAAAAGAAGAAGCTATCATTGAATCCTATATCTTAATAGGGTATATTTTAGCTGGTCTGGTTTCGGTACCAATTTGGGCTAAACTTGCGATGAAGAAAAGTAATAAAAAGATATTCTTAACAGGTGGTTTTATATTATCTATAGTAACTCTTCCATTTTTATTCGTAGACACATTTATCGGTGCTTTAATTACAGCTGCTTTTGTTGGCGTTGGGTTGATTGGTTTTTGGCTAATGACAAATCCAATATTAGCCGATGTAGTCGATGAGGCCATAGTAGAAAATGGATTCCGGCAGGAAGGTTTCTATATGGGTGTTAGGGTATTTTTTGCGAGGATCGCGTTGATAATTCAAGCTCTTACTTTTGCTTTAATCCACATTCTAACGGGATTCGAGCCAGGTTCAGCGACTCAAACTCCGCTAGCAATTTTAGGATTGAGAATTCAGATGGCGATAGTTCCATCGATTCTCATGATCGCGGGATTATTGGTTTTCTGGAAGCTTTATGACTTGACACCTGAGAAAACTTCTATAATTAAAGCAAAACTAGAAGAATTAAATCTTTAATTTTTATTTACCAATAAAGGTTCTATCTTTTCTTTTTTTTTATATAATAATTAGAATTTAAAATAAATAGAAATTTTGAATTGGTCATGTAAAATTTAACTTTATAATAATTTGAGTTTAAACCCACTGTAATATGACTGCAAATATGACATGAAAGCATAGTGCGATGAGCGCGCTTACCCCTGCTAATTTTTTTTTGTTATTAAGATTTAAATTATCATGTAGCCATGCGAGGACGAATCCTGGAATTGTCCACCAAATTAAAATAAAATAAATATGGGGCCATCTCCAAAACCAATACTCCCAAACAAGTATGCCCGCTAAATTTAAAATAATCTCAACAACTACTCCCTGAATCCCCCACATTATAGGAAGAAAAATACGATTAGGGATTCCAAAAATCTTCTCATTCTTATCCTCTGGCAAGGCTTTAGCATTCATCAATCCAATTAAAGCCGCTAGAAAGGCAATTTCTATATTCCAACCCACGTAAATTATATAAGCTGAATTGCTCGGGGTTGTCCATAAGGCAGAATGGTGCGTGAAATATAGAACAAGCGCATTCACAATCTCAAGCACGACTCCACAGATGCAGAACCAATAAATCCCTAAATACACCGCCTCATGATTTCCCTTTTCCATTTCTGTATTATAAATATATACGATAATGATAAGCAATGGAATGACGTACCATTGAAGGTTATCAGTAACTCTTAAATTGCTTAAAGCTATTTGGCTTGCTTCAGTTACCATCTTTAAAAACCATATATTTTAGTTTTGAAT
>SDNN01000143.1 GCA_004524425.1 Promethearchaeota archaeon | reverse complement strand
GTACCATCAGAAACATTAAGCACGTTAGCAAGAGCACAAGTGCACATTGGCTTCTTTTTTAACAGAAAATAAATAAGAAATCTTTTCTCATTGGAAAGAGCCTTATGAATTTTATATTCTTTTCTTGCTTCAGGATTATTTTTAATGTTTGAGATAAATTTCAAACTTTCTTCTAAAAATTCTGTACAACTTGTTCCTTTCTCCATTTCCTGAATATAATTTTCAAATCTTCTTTTGCTCATTAAAATTAATAATTTTTTTTATTTTAATAATCTTTGGTTCATTTTGAAAAAACTTAAAATGGATTCTAAATTCTTTTCTAATAATTATATCAAAACCAAGTCTATAATAATAAATAGGTGAGAAAAGTTGGATTCAAACCAATTTGAAATGTCAAAGTCTTTTAATTACTATGATCAATTCATGGAAAAAGTGCTTGAATTTGATAGTTTGACGATGGAAGATTATATGGAATTTATGCCAAAAGTTTTACCAATTATTCTTCAAGAAACTTCTAAAGATCCCGTTGTAATATTTGAATCTGTAATACAAAAGCTTAAAAATGCTTGGACTGCTTCAGATCAATTACCTTTTCACGGACCTTGGCATCATGGGATAGTTCCTGCTGTCCTTATAGCTGCTTTAAAAAATAATGATTATGATTTCATCGATCAAGATGTGAAAGAAGCCTTTACAAGAGGGCTTAAAATTCCTGCTGGAGGATGTGGATTTTGCGGAACGTGCGGAGGAGGGTGTGGAGTGGGAATTGCTATAAGTATATCCCAAAAAGCAACGCCATTTCATGACAAACAACGCTCTCTTGGATTTGAGGCTTCCTTAAAAGCTCAGGAACGAATTGGAAAATTAGGAGGTCCTAGATGTTGTCGTCTTAGCGCTTATGTTGCGATCGAACAAGCCATTAAATTTCTTAAAAAGTTTGATTATCAATTACCAGAACAAAAAATGATTGGACGTTGTAATGTATATGAATTAAATGAACAATGCCATTTAGAAAGATGTCCATATTATCCAAAAAATTTATAATCTCTTTTTATTTTATTCTAAAAGCAATTATTGTCAATGATTTTTAACGGGGATTGCAATTTAAACAACTTTATAATAATAATATCAAAATTGTCAAATTTTCTTAATGTTATGAAATGGTATATTTTTATTCGTGAAACTGTGCTTTCACGAAGATTTGATAAAATTTTCCCAGAAAAAGGTTTAAGGCGTTTATAAAATATAAATTTAAATTATTTCTTTTTTTACATCTTATTGATCAATAAGAAATACTGAAAAAATCAAGTGAACTCTCACCATGAGCGACCCAGAAAAAGATGATAATGAGAATGATGAGTTAGATGATTTGTTAGACAAAACTTTCGAGATGCAAGACCAAATACATCCTAGATGTAGAATAAGTGACAATCACGAAGAAAGAATAAAGAGATGGAATGAAAAATATAAAAATGATAAATGAAATTAAAGGGCTTCTTTTTTCCATTTACTTAATTTTTCCTTGAACGTTGTTTTTATATCATCTACTAAGGGAATTTTTATCATGCGAAGCTTGCTAATCCATTGTCGCATGTCTTTTAACGCAATTGAATATCCTTTAGTTTCAAGAATGATATCCATGATTTGTTGTAATTTTTCACTAATTTCTGCCCCGCTAAATGTATCAATATTTTGAGAAATTTGTAAAAAGATACCAGAAACAGATTCTGTCTTTTCCTCATTATCCTCTTTTTCTTGTTCTGCTAATGCGGGACTGAAATAATCATCTTCTATCTCAGCTGAGATTTCTAAAGGTTCGTTGGTTACTGCTTGTATCGGCTCCTTTAGTTCTTTTTGCGTGTTTTCTACAGATTGAAGGGGTTTTAACAAATCCTCTTTCAAATGATTGAAATCCTCTCTAATCTTTTCTTTAATTGGATCCTGCAGGTATTCGTCCAGTTCCTTAAGATTATTTTTCCATTCTAAAATATTAGTGTATCCTTGAAATTTAAAAATCATATCAATCATGGATTCTATCTGTTTCGATAATTCTTTTCCTTTAATTTGATCCACCTTTTCTGAAAACAATTCAAACATGGAAAGAAGAGTTTCGACATTTTCTGGCTTCACACCTTTTTTCAAATCGGAAATTACTAGGTCTGGTTCATATTTTTCAATCGTGGGAATTGTCAATTCGGGCGGTATTTTCAATTCCATTTTTGAAACTTTTTCATTCAACTCGAAAATCTTACTCACTACTTCTTGCTTGGCTTCGAGGTCCAAAATATCATTCACATTTTTAAGTTTACTGATTAAAACCTTTATTTCTAATAGATCCAATGACATTCCATCCATTTCGTAAGCAACATCAAGAATTTCTTGCAGAATTTTACTTATTTTCCTACCTTTAATAGTATTTATATTTTCAATTATGAAATTAAATCCTCGATTCATTTGAATTTCATTAGGTGGTTTTGCTGTCTCAACTCTATCCGATAGAATTGGTGAAAGCATCTCGATTAATTGTTCATCATTAGTACCAAAACCAAAAATATTCTTGAGTGGATCGATTTCATCATCTTTAAAAATACCCAGAATTAAATAAGAATCATCCCCCTTAAGTCCGATAAAATTCTTATTTTTCAAATTCTCAAAGTGTATTTTTGCATTTTTTGTTATCGTTTTTACGATATCACTCTCATGAGAATCAGATGAGATTATCTTCATGTCAATATCTTCGGTATATTTTTCTAACGGTTTTAATGGAATAAAATTGTCTATTTGAGGTACAATTATAATAATCTCTTTTTTCGATTTTTTTAATAAGTTTAAAATTTCTTCATTTATTTTCGCTTGACTCGTGATTTGCCATAATTTATCTAATTGAAAAAATTGTTTATATTTTTCAAAGAATTCCTTAAAAATGGTTTCTAAAAACACTATATTAGTTGTTGTATCAGTTGTAGCTTTATTATAAATTTCAGAAATTTCTTTAGATAGCTGAGTTTCTAAAGTCTTTATATCCAAGTTAAGGTTGTTTTTCTTTAAGAGTAGGGCTTTATGAAATTTGTCTATCTCATTTTTAAACATGTTTAAAATCCCTAAGTATACCGATTTTTGCTCAAATCGATCTTTGAGTACATCATAATTTTCCTTTATTACATTCCTGATTTCTTCGAACTCATCTGATACTATTTTACCTAATTCTTCAGATTTTTCATGGATGCCGAATGCCAAGGTATCTTTTATTTCATCTTTAAGAGAATTCCATTGATCATTAGAAATCCCTACAGATTTTAACTTTTCCTGAAATTCCGCTTTCATGTGAAGGAGAATTATTACAATAGATGCCAATTCTGTGTTAATCATGTTCTGAAGTTCTTTTTCATATTTTTTTAAGAAGTCTGGTGCTTTCTTTTTCTCTTCTATCTCATTCAGCAGGTCATCTAATTCTTTTTTGATGGTGTCAATATCTTGGTGAACATCTCTTTGCAGAATTTGAAAATCTTTATATATTTTCTCTAACTCAATCTTACTTCTATTTTTAAATGTATCCTCGATAGCCGCCTCCATTTTAGTATGCATCCCTTCATTGCTAGTTAAATCCGTCTTAATTTGTTCTACGATACTTATAACAGTAAAGAGTGGAGGAACTGGTAAGAAATGCCCTAAGATTGAAGAATTTTTAGGATTAATTTTCATCAACAATTTTGATTGAAAAAGAAGATTTATGAGTTCAATCAATTTTTTTCGAGACAAGTCGGGATTTATGGTTTGTATTTCGTTTAGTGTTAATGGATTTTTTCCATATAATTTCAAGTAAAATTCTATTGCCTCATCGGTTAAATTTAAGGATTTTAATAGCTTCCTCATGGCATTCACTTTTTCTAAATATAAACTTGATTTCTCAATTACTCATTTTAATTATCTAATAAAAGTTCGTCTTTTTTAATTTACTTTAAAAAAAAGGTTGAAATTTGAAGTTAAGCAATTTTTGAAATAAATAAATATTAGATTTAAACAATAATTAAGGGATTGAAATACTGATTTTTTAGGTTTTAGGATGATCTGTAGTTAGGATTTTCAATTAGAGTCGCCATGCCGGTTCCTCCTCCAGCACATAGGGTGCAAATGGCTCTCTTTTTATTCTTTTGATTCAGTTCTTGTAACGCTGTTAGGATTAGCCTGCCGCCCGTCATCCCAGGTGGATGCCCCATGGCAATTGCTCCCCCATTAACATTAACCTTATCTTCATCGATTCCCAATGCTCTTATACAAAATAATACTTGCTGCGCTTGAGCTTCATTAATTTCAAAAACATCTATATCTGGAAGAGTTAGTTGAGTTTTGTTAAGCAGGTTTCTAACTGCCGGTATTGGACCCAGTCCCATGTATTCGGGTTCTACATTGCCTGAAGCGGAACATTTCCATTCACCCAAAGGGTTTAAATTAAGATCTCTTGCCTTGCTTTTGGACATTAAAATTAATGCGACCGCCCCGTCATTAAGATTTGGGGTATTGCCTGCCGTGACCATCCCTCCCTCTCTAAAAACGGGCTTAAGCCTGTTAAGTGCATCAATAGTTATATAGGGTCGGGGGCTCTCATCTTCTTGAATGAATTCCTCCTTGCCTCTTGATGATATATTGATGGGAATTATTTCCTTGAAGAAATCTCTCTCCCTTGCGTTTTGGTACTTTTTTTGGCTTTCTAAAGCGTACTGATTTATTTCTGCAAAACTCAAGCTAATTAAGGGGAGGTCGTATTTTTTGCTTATTTCCTCGGCGTTTTCTATTATATTTTCGGCCGTTTCACCCACATGATTATAGCCACCATAAATCCCATGGACATCAGTAAATCCGTCGTAAAATAAGGCATCAACGATTTCATCTGATCTTAATCGATAACCCCATCTTAAATTCATTAACATGTATGGACATTGGGAATTACTTTCCATGCCTCCCGCTAATATAATTTCATCTTGCTCCATCATTATTTGATTTGCAGCAATCTCAATCGCTTTCATGCTTGATGAGCAGATATTATTTACGGTTAATGCTCCTGAATGAAAAGAAATTCCTGCTTTAAGTGATGCTATTCGAGCAGGATTATTACCCATCCCTTCTTGATGAATTGCTCCCATGATGACATCATCAACCATGTCGAGGGTAACGCCAGATCGCTCGATGGCCGCTTTCATTGCAAATGATGCCAAGTCTACTGCAGGGACATCCTTGAAAACTCCACCAAATTTTCCTATAGGTGTCCTTGCACCATTTATTATTACAACCTCTTCCAAAAATTATCACGAAAAGTTTTCTAAACTTAAAAGATTAGTACCTTATATTTACATTCAACACTACAATGTTTATTAATCTTTTAACCTCGCAATACATGGTTGTTGCCTTTGTTCGTGTTCTCGTATCTTCTTAACTCTTGTCTTTCGGCGTTTCTCTGCCTCTTCATACCTTCTTTTTTGCTCTTCTGTTTCTGGGATAATTCTTGGAATCTCAACTGGCTTATCTGCTGCATCAAGAGCTACAAATGTTAAATAGGCAGAAGCCACGTGTGTATGCGTTCCAGTGATTAAACATTCCGCCTCTACGCGCACTCCAATTTCCATGGATGTATGAGAAACATAATTAATAGAAGCCTTTGCAAATACCACGTTTCCCACAAATACAGGAGAGAGGAAGTCTAAACGATCCACGCTGGCCGTAACGCAATTCTTATGCGTATGCCTCGCTGAAACGATCGCAGCAGCGTTATCGATGATACTCATGATGACACCGCCGAATATATTACCCGAAGGATTAGCATGATGAGGCATCATTAACTGTGAAATCTCAACTACTGATTCTGAGACTGGTTTTCCTTCCATTTTTTTATCATCCTACTTTAATTTTTAAATATCTTTATTTATTATTGAAAGAAGTGCTATTACTCTTGATAAAAATTGCTTTTTTAATTTATAACCAAATTAACGATAGAGAATAAATCTCTAGAATTTGTAAGGTCCAGAAATATTTTGAGTTTTAAAATTGTCTGAAACATGAAATCATTTATCTTCAAAATTTATTTATTCTAATATCTTCTTTATGATTTCAATGCAAAAAGACAACTTGTTTTCCTATTTCTTTAAAAAGTCAATAAATTTTTAAAATATAAATAATTTTCAAGCATAATTATTTATGAATAATGATTCACAACTTTCGAATAATTAAAAAAACATATTAGAGATGAAAAAAAATGCCTAGCTTTGAAGAAACGGTTGAAGCAATAAAAGCCGATTGGAGTGCTGGAGAAAAGAATTTCAATATCGAATGCGAGAGGCTCCCAGAAGGTATGCAAGTTATGTGCACTATGGGAAATCCCGCTGGAGAAGATTTCAAGTTATTAATTGATGCACCTGGCGGTTTAAGCGGTACAAATAAAGGTCCCTCACCTTTATTAGTAATTTTATCCTCTATAGGGGCTTGCATTATAGCAGTCACTAATTTTTGGGCAAGAATTATGGGGATTAAAATCGAAGAAATGAAAGTCTTTTCTCGAGGTCATATTAATCTCGGAGCACTTTTTGGCATTGATGATTCAAAATTACCAGGCTACGATAAACTTGAACCTGTAATTAGAATCAAGGCCGATGCTCCTGAAGAGAAGATTAACGAGTTAATGGATAAAGTATTTAGCCATTGTCCCGTAATAACTAATTTTGGTGGAGCTTCAAAAATCCAACCAAAAGTTCAAATTAGAAAATAAAGTAAATAATTACTCTTCTTTTTTTTATTCTTTATTCTGAATAAATAAATTACAAAAAATATTTATTAAAGAGCAGGTTGAAAAATCTTTCTATTAATAAGATTTAAAATAGTTTCAGCCTTGTGAGGATTAAAATCTTTCTCAGAAGAAATTAAGTGAGATACATAGAAGTATTTCACACCTTTCTTTTTCATGAAATTTGAAGCTTGATTGATAATGGCTTTTTCGCTTCTATTAAGTTTCATTTCTCTTTTTGTAATAGCAATTTTCAATGGATAAATTAATGGAAGATGCAAGTGCTTTTCTAATAATTCTTTGATTCCATTAAATCGCGTTAATTCTCCGTCAAAAGATTTTAATAATTTGCCAAAATATTTATCGATGTCTAATGATAACGGTTCTAGCATTTCAATAAAATATTTAGAAGGGCTATCTTCCATGATATTTACGATTCTAAAGTCTTTATACTCAGACATGAGGATTTTTGATTTTTGATATTCAAGTTTTATGGTTTGAGAATGCTCTTCGGATCCCGAAAATTCAATTCCAAATGCTTTAATTGCATCTAAAAATCCTGATACAAGAGTAAGATCGATATCTTTTCCAGCAACATGTTGCTCGTAGACATTTAACCCAGAATTCTTTTCCTTGACGAATATATATTTAAGGTTTAACACATCCATGTATTTGT
>SDNN01000142.1 GCA_004524425.1 Promethearchaeota archaeon | reverse complement strand
TTAGCTATTTTTCTCAATACTTCTCTTGGTTCTTCATAAATGGGTTTAACTCCCTCTTTAGCACCAGCATTTCTTCCAGTATGACAAGGATCGTGGTATGTTGCAGTGATATCTAATGGTTTCAATTCGATTCCTTTTTCATTCATTATTTGATAGATTAATTCGATTGAGTGAATCACATCAATTCCTAGATCCTCAAGATAATCTGCATAATCAACTTTTAAAGTCCTATAACAGCCAGCGCAACTCGTTAAAATCGTTTTAGCACCGCTCTTTTTAAATAAATCCTGATTTTTAGTAGCCACGTAGTCAAATGCTTTAGCATCCCCCGTTCTTTTCGCCACACTTCCACAACACACTTCATGTTCTCCGAAAACAGAAAAATCAACCCCTAGTTTTTTAAGCACTTTAGCTGTATTTATTGCTACAGCTTGTATCTCAGGAGTTAAAGCAGCAGTGCAACCCACAAAGTAAAGATATTCTGCTTTTTCAGATAATGCATCTTTAATTTTAAAATCAAGAGCTTTGATCCATTCATGTTTTAATCTATTATCCCTCTGATATGGATTTAACAACTCTATCATTGCCTGATTCATGGGAACATGAGCCTCAAGTCCACAACCGGCGTCAACTAATTCCGCTCTCAAGGCTTCGTAGATTAGAGCATTATCCATGTCATATGCACAGGCCTCTGCGCACGCATTACATGTTGGACATTGATAAATTACTTCAGCCATGTCTTTACTCAAGTCTAATTTACCTTGCCATATGGATCTGATAATCTGCATTTTCCCCCTGCCAAAAAAAGGCTCGAAACCAGAAGTATGCTCTCTTGCCACACATACACCCCATTTTTGAGGATCTGAAGTATAATCTGTCGCTTCTCTACAATCACCACAGCTTATACATTGTAAAAGTACGTCTCCAAATTTAGTTAAATGTTTATATTTCTCTTCTGGTTTAGATTCAGTTATATCTTATCACCTGGTCATATTTTATTATCCGTGAATTTTATAATAATAATAATCTTGATTACACATATGAAATTTGTTGAACGTTAATAAAAAATTTGCTTTTAATGCTGGTAAATACTTGATTTATATATCATTTTCTTGGTTATTTCTTACTGACTTTTCATCTTTAACAACATGTTTTGTGATATCATCATCATAGCTATACATGTGGAACTTTTTTGGACTTAATAAGAAGTTTGGGTCAACTGTTTTCTTGATATCTTTAAAAAATTTAATAAATTCAGGAGTATATGCATCTGCTTCAACAATAGACTGAGAAATCGACTCTCCTAACCAATAATGTATAGCACCATAACGGACTTGGTGTCTGAGTCTTTTATGCCATATGCTCATGGCAATTTCACGTTGCTCATCGACATTGTCAGCATTAAATCCTCCAACCAATACACAATTCCCATTTGGTACTAAAAATATGCATGTTGCGAATAAAGACAAGCTTTCTGGAGGAAATTCATTCTTGAATTTAGAATCAAATTCTATGCTCTGCTTTACCGCATCCTCTAAGAATGAAATTGGAACTTTATGACATGTGGTGCAGGATACCTTTGGAGGTTGGATTGAGATATATTTATTAAAATAATTATAAGCATATTGTAAGGTAAATTTCCAATCTTTGGAGGATTCCAGGCTCAGGTCAATTTCTTGCCAATCAAATGTTCTGGCATCATCTTTCATGATTTCCTCCACTTGTTCGACATATATCTCCAAGATTCGCTCATCAAAAGCTTCAAGAGTTAAATTAAATACAGCTCCTTTTATTCTTGGCCTCTTTTCAGGCTTTTCCTCCGCCATTCCTGCTAAAAATTTTACCACGGTAAAAGGTACTACTATACAATCATGCAAGCCATCCCCCACTTTTTCTTTGAGTTTATGCATTAGTTGAAAAACTTTATTAAAGTCATTTTTATTCATCATGTAATCTTTTTTTGTTTTATAGGGCGCATTTGGAAATAATTTCATGAATGCCTTGGTTTTGATACCAAGGGTTCCAACATCTCCCATGAATAGCCCGGTGAAATCTGGAGCAAGTCCATAGCGGCAGAAGGGAGTAGCATATTTGCTTGCCGCTGAACCTGTTCTTATTATTGTTCCCTCCGGATTAGGAAGTACGACTTCCACCCCTAAACATACATCAGGAACCGTTCCATATTTAGTAGACCCAAATCCCACGGTAGCATTTGAAAGCCCTCCGCCTATTGTAGCCGAATAACCACTCCCAGGTCCAAGAACTCCGGTCGTTAATCCTCTCAGATGCAATTCTGAGATTAAGTTTCCCCAGGTAATTCCACATTCGACTTCGCAATAAAAATCATCTTCATTAATTTCTATTATTTGATTCATTCTAGTAAGATCAATGAGAATTCCTCCTTGGGTTACTGAACCTCCCACCAAATCTGCTCCTCCACCCCTGGGAACCATTTGGATTTTATATTTGTTAGAAATTTTTACTATTTCAGATATTTCCTCGGGAGTTTCAGGCCTGACAATCATATCAGCCCATCTGTCAGGAAATGCAGGATCGACGTTCCTACTATAGGCAGCTTTCATGTAATCTTTATCTGAAATGTATTCCGATCCGATTACATCTTCTATTTCTTTATAAGCATCCTTAACTCTTGCCATTTTACACCTATTAATTCAGTTTCTTTTCAATAAATTAATTCACGATGTGTTTCATTAAAGTTTCTTATTAGATTGGATTAATTAAAAATTACAAACATCTACTATTTAAAGTTTTATTTGTTTCTTAATCAACAACTCTACTATTTTTTTAACTTCCATGATGTTATATGGATTTAAGAAATAGGAACTAATCTCCTAAATAACTTATCGTCCTGTAAATTTGGGTTCTTTTTTCTTTCGGAATGAATCCATACCTATGCCAAAATCTTTTGTTGCAATATTTTTACAATAAAGACTAAATTCGTTTAGCATTGATGGAAATAATTCATGGTATTGAGAATAATTAAGCATTGTTTTATTATATCCCAAGCATCTGGTAGGCATTGATGCTAAGGTCCTCACGTATTCCATGGATTTTTCTTTGAATTCTGTCGCAGGATAAACTTTAGTGACCAATCCAATATTTAAAGCTTCTTCTGCGTCGATAATTCTGCCTGTAAAAATGATGTCTGTTGCTCTACCAAACCCTACAATTCGAGGAAGTAGCCAACTAGATCCAGATAAGATGCATATCGCTCTAGATGCGCGATAATCTCCAATTTTTAAATCATCCGAAGCAATTCTCAAATCACATGCCAATGCTAATTCGAATCCCGCTCCTAAACAATAACCATGTAATAGAGCAACCACGGGCTTTTGAATTTTTCGAATTAAACGAATCATTTTGTGGTGTGGCATCCTCGAGCCATCTTCTAAAGGTTTGAATCTTACTCCATCGGGCCCCATGCTTTCTAAATCATCGCCAGAACAGAAATGTTTTCCGTTTGCTTCAATACTAAGGACTCTTATTTTCTTATTTTTCATGTTTCTCTCCAGCACATCCACGATATCCATGATTATGGGGTATTGTAAAGCATTCAACTTTTCCGGCCGATTTAAAATTATTCTACCAATCCCATCCTTAAATTTATAGATCACATGATCATAATTTTTCTCAGAAATGATAATATCTCCCGTTTAGTATTATTTTTAGTATAGAAATTAATTGAGTAAATCTTGATATCAATTAATAATTCATGATCAATTTCTATCTTAATTATATATAAAATTCAACCATAACAATTAATAAGCATTTAAAACCATTATAAACAAAATTAAAAATTAAAAAACCTTGAGAATAATGGATATTGAAGAGGCAATATACAAAAGAAGAACCATACGCAGGTTTAGGCAGGATTCCATCCCCTTGGAGATATTGAAAAAATTGGTGGATTTAGCTAGAGTCGCTCCTGCTGCTAAAAACGTGCAGTGCATTGAATTCATAATAGTAAATAAACCGAAGAAGGTTGAGCAGATGTTCCCTCTAGTAAAATGGGCAGCAGCACTTCCTAAGGATAAAAGGGAACCTGAGCCAGGCAGAACTCCCACAGCCTACATTATTATTCTTGTTAACACCCATATAAAACAAAATTATTATGAATTTGATATCGGAGCTGCTGTTCAGAATCTGCTACTTGGTGCTGTAAAATATGGAATTGGAAGCTGTTGGATGGGATCAATTGATGGAAATAAAATCAGGGCACTATTTGAAGTTCCTGAATACTATGAAATACCTCATGTAATAAGTTTAGGTTATCCCGATGAAGACTCAAAAATGGAACCTTATAAGGATTCATTTGACTATTGGAAAGATGAAAATGGTATGATGCACGTTCCAAAAAGAAGTCTTGAAGAGGTAATTTTTAAAATCTCCTAGAATTCATTTTTGATATTCATTAAATTAAGATATCTTTTGGGATTTTCTTTAAAGTCCATTTAATAATTTCTTGCCTTGATAAATTTTTTTAAATTTAACCAATCACTTAAGTAAAACCCCAAAACGTTTAAATAGATGAGAAATTAATGTTATAGCATGAAATTTGAGCAATTAATTTATGAGGAGAAAGATCAGACGGCTTGGATCACACTTAATCGACCAGATGCGATGAATGCCTTGAGCATGAAACTTTCTGATGAATTGTTTGAAGCAATTGAAATGATCCGCAAATCCACTAAATTAAAATTTTTAGTGATAAAGGGTGCGGGAGAGAATTTTTGCGTTGGTGATGACATAAAAGAGATGATAAAATGGGGCGACGCGAATGATATTACAAGACGAGTTCGTTTTTATCAGAATATGGCAAATCAATTAGAAGAATTAGATAAAATCACGATCGCAGCCGTGGACGGATATGCTGTCGGAGGCGGATTAGAGATTACCATGGCAGTCGATTTTGTCATCGCTACAGAAAGAGCCAAGTGGGGCATGCCAGAAGTAGATGTGGGAATTACACCCGGATGGGGTGGTACAACGAGACTAGCACGGTTGATAGGCAGGAGAAGAGCCAAGGAGATTAATTTAATAGGGGCACTACATACGGCTGCGCGTGCTGTTGAATGGAATTTATGGAATCGCATGGTGAGGAATGATCAACTTGAGGAGGAAGTAAACAAACTTTTAGAAGTGCTTAAGTCAAAAAATCAACAAGGTTTACGTCAATTAAAATTCATCATCAATCGTAATGTAGAATGCGATCTATACACGGCTCAAGGATTCGAAGTTCTATCAGGAGCATTAACGGGAGCAGTTAGTGGCATGTGGAAAATAAAAGATGCTGATCAGGGAAAAGGTATCATGGGATTTAGTCAAAAAGATAGTCTTTGGAATAAACGTCGAAATTTGGCAAAACACTTCTGGACGGATTAATAAATTGGATAAAATTTCTGAAAAGCAATTATCTTACAATTATTCAAAATAAATGTGGAAAAAAATTAAAAAAAAAATTACCAAATCTCATATTTTTCATCGAGATTTGTTTTAAAGACAACTAAATAAGGTATGATCAGATCTAATGCTCCTTGATACGCATTTACCACAATCGCAAAAACAATTATTAAAACCCATGCTTCTGTACTACCGGGAGTTTGTGCCCATTCAAAAAGATTGGCAAAAAACATGAAAAAAATTACATTTGCGATGATCATGATGACAATTCGAGTGGCTAATGCTAAAATTCCGGTAAAAGCGTAATTTTTTGAATTTTTCAGCTTTGGACAGTTTAATACTTTCTCCTTTCTTTTAAATAACCTTAAAATTAAAGTAGGTACTAGTACTAGGGGAATCGTAGCAAGAAATTTGAAAACTGGCCCTATACCCGTGGGATCAAATAGAAGTAATCCAAATGCACCAATAACACAGCACAATATGCCTGCTACCGGGCCAAAAATCAAGAAACAAATTATCCAAATTATGGATACAGGATCAAATATCGCCATACCCCAACCTGGGATTCTCGGAATTATGGGAGTAGTTATTGCAGATATCACTACAGATAAAGCTCCAAAAATAGCTGCACCGGCAATTTGTATCGTTCTTAAAGATCGTTGTGCAATGAAGGTTTCTTTTTCTATTTCAGACATCTTTTTTCCATTACTTATTTATGAGTAATTTTTTATATATATTCGAAGGATAATTATATCTCACCATTTATATTAATTTCGAAAAAAAAGCCATTTTCATAGTGAATTACAGAATATCAAATGCTCTAAAATCTAAATATTTCAAACAGATAAAAGTACATAAAATCCTTGTAAATATTTATTCAATCATTAAAAATAAAGAAAAAGCATTTATATCCAAAATAAAACAAGATCAAATATATGATTACCTACTCAATTTTGGAGATTAATCGAATTAATTAGTAAGATCAATTTTTTTCAACTTAAGTGAATCAATAAAAATCCTATTTTTATGAGAAGTTCAACATTTTATTTCATGAGGAAACTCATGAAATTAAATCAAATAGAAGGTATTTTGATTTCTTAATTGATATGGTCAGAACCTATTTTCAAATAGATCTCCCTAGCATGTCTAAAAGTTTTCTTAAATCAATCTAATAATGAATAAATAGACTTTTTCAAAAAAAGTGATGTAAAAATTTTTAGTTTTTCCAAAGAATTAAAAAGATGCTTTGAAATTAATTCTAATGTATAAATTCATTTCAGTTTTGAAATAATTTCTCAAATTTCATTATCAAGAGCATGTGAAATATCATGGCAATCCAGCTAGATTTAGAAAATTTTTTACAAGGAAGCATCGCTTTGACCTTCATTATAATTTCATTTATAGTTGGAATTAATCTCTTAATTAAATATAAGGAGCATGGACAAAAACAATTGCTTTTTGCGGGATTAACATGGATTTTTTTAGTGTCACCCTGGTTTAATACGGGATTCAATTTTCTCTACGTGATAATAACTGGAAGATCAATGGACGACAATTTCTATATTTTACTTGGATATTCTTTTGTTCCTATTGCTCTAACCTTTTGCTTAACTCTTTTTACAAATTATATACTTAGCCAAAGAAGGAAGATAATAATAACTACTTCAGTAATTCAAGGAATCATTTATGAAATCTTACTATTCTATTTTGTATTTACAGATTTATCTTTAGTTGCTACTAAGATCGATTTATTCAATGATGAATTGAGCTTGCCTTTTTTAATATACGTGTTAGTCTCATTAATCACCGTTCTAATTTTTGGAGTATTATTTGGGATAGATAGTTATAGATCTAAAAATCTTGAAATGAAATTAAAAGGTGAATTTATATTATTGGCATGGCCTTCCTTTTTTATAGGTGCTCTTTTTGACGCGGGAGTCTTTTCTCTCCCCCCCTTACCATTAATTTTTATAAGACTATTATTAATTTCAAGTGCGGTTGAATTTTATTTTAGTTTCTTTTTACCAAATTGG
>SDNN01000141.1 GCA_004524425.1 Promethearchaeota archaeon | reverse complement strand
TTCGATAAGTTTGCCAGGCATGACTCGTTCAAAAGAGAATACTAAATAAAAATCTTCTCCTCTCTTCATGTTACTACCTTGCTCTAAAATAGGTTGGACGATGTTATCTGTGGTGCCTGGTGCCACAGTTGATTCAATTATGATGGTTGATCCTTTTTTAAACATCGGAGCAATTAATTTTGAAACATCTTTTAAAGAATCATATCTCGGAATTTTATGATCGTCTACAGGTGTTTGGACATCTATAAGAATATAATCCGCTTCTGGAACATGCTCATAACTATCTGTCACTTTAAATTTACCATTTGCGACAACGCGTGCAATTAGCTCGTCTAAGCCTGGTTCTTCACCTTCAAATGGATTTTTACCCTCATTTAAGCAATCTATCTTCCATCCAGATCTCTTTGATCTTCGCTGGATTCCAGTCACATTAAAATTAGGGACATCAGCAAGTAAGGCCGCCATGGGTATTCCAACATATCCCATTCCTATTACTGTAATGTTGACTCTCTTTTCCTCAGTCATCTAAACTATATATTGTTTTTTAAAGTTGAGTTTTGAAATTATTCATCATTCAAAAAATTTTACAAACTAAAAACATAAAAGAAAGAAAAAATTTTTGTTATAACTTTTTGAATTAAGCTATTTTAATATTCCTTGCTCACTAACTTGAATAGAAAAGCAAAAACGATGCCGGCTATAAGCCCTCCAATATGAGCAAAATGTGCTGTACCTGTCAAAACAAACAAGGATATAAACCCATAAATCAGCTCAGTTATAAAAGTGATTAATACAAACGTTCTTGCACTCACCGTACCGAGGAAGTACAAATATCTTAATCTGTTCCTTGGAAAAAGCACGCCGTATATCGCAATCACACCCATAACTGCTCCTGATGCTCCTAACGAAGGAATATCTCCAAATCCTGTTGCTACTGCGATAGCTGCATGTAATAATGACCCTACCAGTCCAGAAATGAAATACGTAACGAGAAAAAATAGATGTCCCATTGCTTTTTCACAATTATCAGAAACTATATAGAAAAACCACATGTTCAGGATTATGTGTATGAAACTTCCGTGCATGAACATGGAAGTCACGATAGTCCAAGGTTTCTCGCCAGCAAAAAATTCATTTGGAACAAAAGCTGCTTCATAAATAAAAAGATAGCCCGTAGGATCAAATAATTGAATAATAAACACGATTGCATTAATGATAATTATTGCAACAGATATGTATTGAGTAGAAAAAGGTACTCTATCGTCTTCTAATTCAACAACCATTGTTATCTCCCACTTTTTGATTTAATTTTATATTTATAATTAAAGAAATATTATTCGAATATTAATAATAATTATGCTTTCCTTTTTAATAATTAAACAGGTGAATAAATTCTAATGAAACTTGGAAAAGATAGCATTAATGATATAGCTAGGTTAAGACCTGATTCAGTGAAGAGAAGAAGAATATCAAGCCATGATATCAGTGGAGGTAATGTTGATTGGATTGACATTAAACCAAAAGAAACTGTTATTTTAGGAGAGTTTGTAGGGGCTGGGTGCATAAAACATGTATGGTGTACTTATCAATGCTTTTCCAGGAATTCTCTACGTAATGCGATCTTAAGAATGTATTGGGACGGTGAGAATGATAAAAATCCTAGCGTGGAAGTGCCACTTGGAGACTTTTTTGGAATGGGACACGCAAAAAAAAGAAATTATGTAAGCGTACCTCTTCAAATGAGTCCCCGAAAAGGAAAAGGATTCAATTGCTGGTGGCCAATGCCTTTTTCGAAATCATTTAGAATAACTCTTGAAAATGATAATGAAAAGCGGTTTAGGATATTTTATTATATTGATTATGAAGTTTATGAGGATGGATTTGAGAACGAGGATAAATTTGGCAGGTTTCATGCGGTTTGGCATCGTGAAAATCCTCCTAAAGTAAAAAAGCGCGATATGAAAACGGGTAAGAAATTCTCTACATTAAGCCCCATAAAATTCATGTTTTCAGGAAAAAACACTGAACCTTTAAAATATAATTATAAAATTCTCGAGGCAAAAGGAAAAGGACATTATGTAGGCTGCCACCTTGACATCGATAATATCACTTTCATGCCATGGTTTTTTAATTGGCCGGGTGAAGGTGACGATATGATCTTTATCGATGATGATGTGGATGAGAGCACTCCTACACTACATGGAACTGGTACTGAAGATTATGTCAACCAAGCTTACTCGCAACGAGAAAGTTATTCTGCTCCATATCATGGAACTATTAAAGCTGGGGGCTTTAATTGGTTTGGAAAGATCACATACTATAGGTATCACGTTGAAGATCCTATATATTTCAATAAAAAGATTATTGTTTCAATTGAGCATGGACATGATAATCATCGGAAAGATGATTGGTCCTCCACGGCTTATTGGTACCAAAAAGAACCCCATGATAGTGCATCATTTCCCCAATTATTGGATAGAAATGGTAGAAAACCAAAAACCCATGGAATGCGCATACTTAGGAAATATATAGGGATTCTAATGTTTATATTACTAATTATATTGATTTATTCGTTTCTTTTTTAATATCTTTTTCTTGTTCTAAACATTTAATTTATCCTTGACAAATTTGATCAATTCTTTGCCAGGAAAAGGCTTCTTTAGATAACCATCTGCTCCTAATTCTCTCGCTTTTTCTATTTGATTATCCAATACCGTGAACATGACGATCATGATATCTTTATAATTTTCATTTGCTTTAATTTCCTTTAAAACTGTAAAACCACTCATTTCAGGCATGAGGATATCTAAAAGAACAAGTGCTATTTCATTGTAATCATTCTCTAATACATCCAAAGCTTCTTTACCACTATTACAAGTAATAGTTTTGAATCCTTCGAGCTTTAGAAATTTTTCAGCTAGTCCGGTAACATCAACTTCATCATCGACGATTAATATTTTTTTATCTTTAATCATGGTATTTTATTATCTTTTTGATTGATTTTATTCCCTTTAGAATAATAATTGCTTATTTCACATGAAATAAAATCTTTATTAAATTATTAAACAATCTCAATAAAAAGAGTGATCTTTACTAGGCATTTAATTTCTCTCTTATATATTTCAACAATTCTTTTCCAGAAAATGGTTTTGTCAAGTAACCATCAGCGCCTAATTTTTTACCCTTTTGGATGTCTTCATTAAAGCTTTTTACAGTGAATAATATGACAAGGATTTTTTTATACTTCTCATTCGTTTTTATTTCCTTTAATACAGAATAGCCAGAAGTACCAGGCATCATTATATCAAGCAAAATCAAGGCAATCTTATCATAATGCTCCTTCACGATCTCCATCGCGTCTCTACCATTATTGCAAGTAATAGTATCAAAGTCTCCTAATTTTAAGAACTTTTCCGTCAATTTAACTATGTCTGGCTCATCATCGACAATTAGGATGGTTTGCTTTTCGGTCAATGCTATTACCTGCCTTTTTAGGGGATTAAGTAATAAGAATTACTTATTTTGATCTTTGAATAATTATTTTTAATTATTTTAACTATTATATATTGATTTTTGATATTTAATAGTTTTTTTTTCTGAGTTTGTTACTACGAATGGCTAGAAAAAGAAAAATCCCTCAATTTCCGGACTCTTATATTGGAAATGAAGCATTCGAGTATGATAATTCGAAGTGGATGGAGAGAAACCAAAAAAATACCACGTTAAAAATAATACAATATCTATTTGATGAAGAATTGGGTCCCATTGACGTTAATCCTGAAAATGACCTTCCCGTATTAATTTTAGATCTTGGATGCGGTACGGGTTTTTCCTCTGAAGTCTTAAAAGAGCACGGTTTTAGGGTCGTTGGCATTGATATTCTTGGTGACATGTTATCCAAGGCAAACGATAAGAAAAAAGCAGCAAAATTTGAGAATATTGAGTTTATTTTAGCAGACATAAATAATTTGCCAATAAAAGTTAATTCTATTGACCATGTAGTTTCAATTTCAGCCTACAACTTTATCTCACATGGAAAATCCAGCTTGCGAGAGAGGAAGAAAATTGTGAATAATACGGCGAAATACTTACATGAAATTTTAAAACGAAACGGACGAGTTATTATCGAATTTTATCCAGAGAGTGATGAGGAATTGAAACTATTCACTGAATCCTTCACGATGAATGGCTTTCATGGTTTTATGATTAAATCTAATCCCACCCAGAAATCAGGTCAGACTTTTTTACTATTAAAGAGAAAAGGTTAAATTACGAAAAAATTGAATAACACCTTTTTTCTTAGATTTTCGTGATCTTAATCAAATTAAACATCATCTTTTTGATATATTAAAATGAAACCTTTTCTTATTTTATCACACGGTAAATAAATAAAAAAGCAGATGATTCTCATAACATGGGTACATGTAAATTTTGCGGTAAGAATAATAAATATATATCTGAGACTCTAGAGGTTTGCCGGGAGTGTATTATTAATGGTGATTGGAATTCAATCCATGAACACGTGTTAAACGTCCATGAAGAAGTAAGAAAAATGGCTAATTTACCCGGATCACCCCCAAAAAGGGAATCAAACGTAAAAGTGAAATGTAATTATTGCATAAATGAGTGTTCTCTTTCTGTTAATGATGTTAGTTATTGTGGATTAAGAAACATTCAGAAGAACGACACGGGTGAATTGCCATTTCCATCAAAATCAAAGGCCTATATTCACGGCTATTTAGACAACAATCCAACAAATTGCTGTAATTCTTGGTTTTGCCCTGCTGGGACTTCGAATGGCTATCCTCAATTTTCAAGTCATGCTGGTCCTGAATACGGAACTTACTCTTATGCTGCTTTTTTATATGGATGTACTTTTGATTGTCTTTTCTGTCAGAATTATTCGCACAAATTCTTTTCAAAAAGAAATCTAGAAGACGCAGAAGAAATTGCAGATCAAATCGTTAAAAACGAAAAAATAACCTGTTTATGTTATTTCGGAGGGACGCCTGAATCACAATTACCCTTTTCAATACATCTTGCGGAATTAATTTTAGATAAAATTAAGAAGCAAGATCTAAATAGAATCTTTAGAGTCTGTTGGGAATGGAATGGATCTGGAAATCAACATCTTATCGAAAAATGCATGAAGATAGCCCTCAAAACGGGAGGAAATATTAAATTCGACTTAAAAAGTTATCATGAAAAACTAAACATGGCTCTGTGTGGAATTAGTAATTCACGTACATTACAAAACTTTGAATGCTTGGCTAAAAAATATTTTGGAACGAGACCTGGTTTGCCGGAAATGAGTGCCTGCACCTTATTAGTTCCTGGTTATCTTGTACAAGAAGAAGTTGAACAGATTGCAAAATTTATCAGTAAGATAGATAATGAAATCCCCTACAGTCTATTGGTATTCCATGGTGATTATCAAATGAAAGATTTACCGATCACGCCAAGAAAACAAGCAGAAAGTTGTCTAAAAGTAGCAAAAAAGTATTTAAAAAACGTGCACTTGGGAAACAAATTCCTATTGGGATTTTTTTGAATTAGTTCAAATACATCATATAAGATTATTTAAAAAAATTTATTTAACATCAATTATTTATAACCTTACAATTTTCTAATAGATTGGTTAATATGGACCAAAAATTTATAAAATGCATTCATGGAATGACACAATAAACTAAAAAAATCGGTGAAAAAAGACTCTTGCAGAAAGCACGCATACGGTTATCGTCGACAGACCTAGAAGCCTTGAAATCAGTATGCGAACAATTAGAATCCGTCTGTGATAAAACAGGCATTAAAAAATATGGTCCTATTCCTCTACCTACGAAAAGATTACGAGTCCCTGTATTAAAAGCTCCTTCTGGCCAGGGAACTGCAACATGGGCTAAATTTGAAATGCGAATCCATAAAAGACTCTTCGAAATCATCACGGATGAAAAATCAATGCATTTAATAATGAAGATACAAATACCTGAATCCGTGCTTGTCGAAATTGAACTAATGTAAGAAGAGATTACCCAAATATATATTTGGGATATGTAAAATAGGATTATTCTTTTTTTAATTCAATATTCCTTCTAATGAAATGAATACAGAAAAAGAATTCAGGAAATGCGAAAAATCTTTATATTTCACGGGTTATTCAGCTCATGTATTATAGAAATATTTTTGGCTCAGAAGAGGAAATGATTAAACTTTTAATGACAATAACTAAAGCGTTTTTAGAAAACGATTTATAGACTTGAAATATTTTGAAAAAAAGGAAAAAGTGAAAAAGGTCCTCATTTAATAGCATTATTTTACCATACCCATAATATTATAGCCTAAAATAGGTAGAAAAATAATTATTATTATGCAAAAAAGGAAATTAGAACAATTTTGTAGAGAATGGTTAAACGCTTGGACCGGGAATAAACCGGAGGAACTTATTCAATTTTATGCTGAGGACGGTTACTATCAAGATCCCGCTAATAGTGAAGGAATAAGAGGGAGGTCTGATATGTTAATCTACTTTCGTAAGCTCTTAGCAAAAAATCCAGACTGGAAATGGAACCTAGACGAATTATATCCCACTCCGAAAGGTTTTATTCTCAAATGGAACGCGAAAATTCCTGTAGGCAAAGATTTAGTTAACGCAAAAGGTATGGATATTGTGGAATTGCGGGGAGATAAAATCACAAAAAATGAGGTTTATTTTGATAGGACTCCACTTTTCGAAAAAATGGGCTTTGGTAAAGGGAAAATAATTTCGAATTATTGAAAAAAACCACTTTTACTAAGTAAGTCAGTTTTTTAAAATTATAATAGAATTCCAGAATTAATCCTCGTAGAGATTGAGCTGATACATGTCAATATCTTTTAACTTTAAGAGAAAATGTCTCTTCATAAGCTTCTCCTTCAACTCTGCAACTAAATGAAAAAGAATCAGAGTGAAACAATTCTTTTATGAACTTTAGCCAATAATCACTATACGTTTTATTTTGGTAATGATTAAAAGTAATGTAATAATCATCCTCGCTCTCTTTTTTAATATCAATCAAGGAAAAATAGTTAAACACGATCCAGATCCTTTTTATAGCATTGAGAAACTCTTCTAAACTAATTTCTTTGAGCGGTTTTCCCACGTACCATAAAATACTGTCTAATGCCAGATTTTTATTTGACGTCACCTCATCCGTGCCTTCTACCGCTTTTATCAGTTCGATGAATAATTTCTTCTTAATCAACATCATGTTCATTTCATCTTTCGCTCTACACCATAATTCTGTATCATCTGCTTTTTCTCTATGTTTTTGAGATTCAAGCAACCTGACTGCTTCTTTAATCACGTTCCTCCGACCACCAAATTCTGATTTTGCTTCCTCAACAAAAGATTTTAATTCTTGGGGCATGGAATTATATATATCGTAAATATCTATGGCTGATCCAATAATGTAGGATATGGTCTTTCCCTG
>SDNN01000016.1 GCA_004524425.1 Promethearchaeota archaeon | reverse complement strand
TTCTCATTGATTTGCTCCTTTATTTGTTTATTAGTGATTTTCAGAAAGATAAATTCATTGGAAAAAAAAACAAAAAGAATGAGAGAGATTAGTTCCATTATCCAAAAGGGAGCTTCAGTTTATCTCCGTCAACAATCCAAGATGTTGCTTCTGGTGATAGCAATACTTTTCATTCCTGTAGGACTAACTGGTATAGAATTTCTTGAAAATGGATTATTAGGTTTTTTTATTGTTGGCATAATTTTTGTTTTAGGAGCTATAAGTTCCTTAATTGCAGGATACATTGGCATGCTAGCTGCGACCAAGGCAAATATATTAGTGATTGAAGCCTCCTTGGATGATCCTAATGAAGGCTTTAAATTAGCCTATTATGGGGGGATGATAACGGGTATTTTAAACATTTCCATGTTTGTATTAGGAATTTGGCTGCTCCTTCTCTTGACAAATAACAATATTTATTTAATGATCTCTTATGATTTCGGTGCTAGTGTGGCCGCATTGCTAGCGCAGGTGGGAGGAGGAATATTTACCAAATCTGCGGATATGGGCGCAGACTTGGTGGGTAAATATGAAATGAGTATTAGAGAAGACGATCCAAGCAACCCTGCTGTTATTGCCGATTTAGTTGGAGATAATGTAGGAGATTGTGCTGGAAGAGGCGCAGATTTATTTGAAAGTGCATCAAGCGATGCCATAGGGGGGATGATTCTTGGGTTGACCTTATTTTTATTCATAGGTGATCCCATCTTCATTATTTCTGATTTAACTTTAATTTCCTTAGGGATATTCTCCCTAATCTTTACCAATCTATTTCTTAAAATAGATTTTAAAAAACCTTCAAAATCAATTTGGCGGGTATTTATCTCTTCAACAATTTTCAACGTGTTCATTCTGTTATTCGTGAATTTGTTATTATTTGGACCCTTGGGTATTTTTCTGTTCTTTGCAAGTGTTATTGGCCTAATTTCTGTCTTCATAGCAATCATTTTTACAATCTACTACACGAGCATTGAATATAAACATACTAAAAAAGTAGCAGAATCCTCTCAAGATGGCCCTTCAATCAATATTATTTCAGGATTAGCAGCAGGCTATAGTTCGATTTTCTTTCCACTTCTCATTTTTGGCATTGCTGTTCTTGGATCCTACCTCTTTGGGTATTATTTTGGCCTTATTTATTATACTGAGGTAATGAGCTCAGGTTCTACCGATATATTTGGAAATAAAATTAATATCTTCATATTCTTAATAGCATTTGGAATATGGGGGGTGAACATGGCATCTGTAGCTAGCGATACCATAATAAGCACCGTCTTAAGCTTTGATACGTTCGGCCCTATTGTTGATAATAGTGCGGGAATTGTGGAGATGGGGGGTGATGAGGCTCCTAGAGGCTTAAGAGAAAATCTTGATAAATTAGACGCCGTTGGAAATACAACAAAAGCGGTTGCCAAAGGTTTTGCTCTAATATGTGGGGGATTAAGTAGCATTGTCATGTTTTTTGCCTTTCTTTTATCAACCCATACATTAGCCGGCACTATTCCTAGCATTATTCCAGCTGATACGCTTTCAGATATTTTTAATAACATTAGTTTATATAATCCACTCATTTTGATGGGAATTTTTATCGGTTTTATATTACCCATAATCTTTTCTGCAAACATCCTTAAAGCTGTTCAAAAAGGTTCAATGCTCATGGTACGAGAAGTCAGAAGGCAATTTAAAGAAATTCCGGGATTACAAGAAGGAACTGCTCAGCCTGATTATGAAAGTTGTATCAATATTTCTGCTAAAAACGCATTACGCAACATGCTCCAACCAGTCCTGATCATCATTACAATAACCCTCCTGGTGGGTATCCTTTTTGGACCGATGGTTGTAGCTGGACTTCTAATTGGAAATTTGATAGGGTGTCTAATTTTTGGATTATTCATGAGTATCGGAGGTGCCAGTTTTGATAATGCGAAAAAGGGAATCGAGGGAGGTCTTTATGGAGGCAAGGGAAGTCTAGCTCACAAGGCAGCAATAATTGGTGATACAGTAGGAGACCCTTTAAAAGACACTGCAGGTCCAAGCATGAATATTTTGATCACGACCATCAATACGATGGCAATCACATTTCTGCCCATTTTTATCATGACCGGATTTCTCTATGTTTTATTTCCATTTTAGATATAATTCTTTTCATTTTTGATTTTTTGATTCATAATTGTAAAATAATTATATCTATTCTTCTTTTATTTTCATGTGAATGATTCATCCGATTCATCAAAAGAACTTCGTTTTGCTTGCACCAGATGCGGAAATTGTTGTACTGATCAAGGTACAATAGTGAATGTTACTTATTCTGATATTCTCAGAATAAAAAATGGTTTAAAACTAAGCGGTGATGAATTACTCGAAGTTCTTGGATTTTACTGGCCTGAAAAAGAAATAGATAAAAGATTGCTGCAAAAAATGATGATACCACCCATAAAAACAGAAAAAGGCTGGGCATTTATAGGACTTTTTAAGAAAAATGATGGGAGGTGTTATTTCTATGATGAGGACAAAAAAAAATGCTTGATCTATGAGCTAAGACCCAGTTTTTGCCGGACATTTCCCTTTTCTTTTAAAATTTTATTCGATAAGAAAGATAAAACGAAGGCAAAAATTAAAATGTATTACACAGAAAAAGGAAAACAATATTGTCCGGGAATAGGACCAGATGCTCCAGTCATTGATGGAAAGCAATGGATTAAATTAGGAAAGAAAACACTTGAAGATATAAATGAAAATAATATTGTCATTCAAAAATGGAATGAAAACGTGGATAAAGGCTTGATCAAACCATCGGTTAAGAAATTTCTCCAGTTAATTCTTAATTTAGATAAAAACAAAACAAAAACCTGACTTAATTTTGATCATGATATTAAGTCGCTAAATTGAGAAAGGGCTAATAACGCATGGAATAACATTCTTAATTCAATGGTAAAGGTATGGTAATTTTCTTTCCAGTTGAAGATCATGGTAAGATCTGTTGAATCAAAAAATCTTGCTTTTGAAATGATATGATTCAATAATTTGCGACAGCTAGCATATTCCAATTCCTTTATATCAAGTAAATCAATTATTAATAATAGTCTAGCCGAACTAGTAATGTCAAGTTGAAGAATTTGGTTTTCATTTAATAATTTTTTTAACTCTTTTTTGTATTTTTTGAATTGATTTAAATTTACTTTCTCATCTAATAATTTCAGAATGACGAAATATTCGAAGATATCTAAAATAGGATTAAATACTTTTAAATCAGTAGTAATATCCAAATCCAAGATAGGATTTAAGATACGATTTTTAATTGCCATCAAAGCACCTTTTTGGTTTAAAATTTTTAAACATAATAAAGTATGGGTATTTAAATGTAATTTTTTTGGATTAAACTCTTTTAATTCTGATTCAATAAACATTTTAATTTCGTAGATACTAATTAGATTATCTTGATTTGAAATATTAGAGCTTAATTCTGAAATAATTGCAAGTCCATAAAAAACATTTATTGGATCTGGTTCTGCTTCAGATGAGGCAACAAAAACTTGCTTTTTAATTAATCGTTTAAGTATTTCAATGATTTCATTTTCTTTTAGCGGAATTTTTATGTTTAACATCTTTAAGATACTTACATAATGAAACAAGTTTCGCAAGTCGAATAAAGAGTGTTTGAAATTCTGCACATTTATTAAGTTGTCTCTATTTATTTTTAATTTATTAGTCATTTCATCTTTTATTGGAATGCTGTTCCCATAAAAGTCTAAAAAAGATCTTGGTGTTTCTTGAACTGGTTGTTCCTTTTTTTTAGTATCAGATGATTTTTGTAAAAACATATTTATGGCTGATTTAGTTATTGCTGGCTCCGAACGATTAAAATCTACTTGTTTTTCTGGTTCTAATTCAATTTTTTTGTCGCTTTTTAGATTTTTTCTTGAATGATCTTCGGAAATGGTGCCTTTTTCCTCGCTTTTTATATTAGCTTGTTCTATAACGTCATTAATTTCAGCAATTTCCTGATTATAAATCTCGGCAAGGTTAAAATCCATTGAAAAATCTGAAATGTTAATGTATTTGTCCAAATTAGCAAGTCTATCATAATTCTCATCTTTCATTTGAGTTGAACTGATGAATTCGCGTTTAAATTTATCTATTTGCAATATGAAATCTCTCGCGATGATATCAAAGAGGTATAAATTCTGAAATTTAGTTTCGTCGATATTTAGGAGATATTCTATGAGAATTTTAAGCAACATTGTATCAATGGTAAGCTTCATTTCCTGCTCGATAAGTTCTAAATAATTAACATGTTCTCTCTTCACGTGATCAGGATCAATCTTTATGAAGCTAAATTCTTTATTTACTTTATGCTTAGCAATTCCCAAGGTCATGAATGCAATTTTTATCACATCGAGGATTCTTTCGATTTCCTTATTAAATTCGATTTCTTGTGATTCTGACAGGTATCTGGCCAAATTGATTTTTCTTTCACGAAATAAATCAAATAAATATGAATAAAAGTTCGAATAATAATGTGAAATTTCCTCTTTCAAATGCCGGCGAAAATTACCCAGCAGAACAGCTAAATCTTCCATCAATAATTTCTGTAATCTTTTTATCGATATTATTCATATATTTTCTCAAGCATTTATATGTTACATTAATGCTCGAAATCAGTCAACGAAAATCAAGTGATTCGACCTTTCTTAGAGAACGTTTAATAATTTCTAACATGTAAGAAATATATATTTTAATCCCTTTTCATTCATTTTAATGTATCTAGGTTCTCATGAATATAAAATCACATGGTTGATAATTTTTACTATGATCATATCGCAAAAGATTATGATCTAAAAAGGAAAAAGCCTTGGAAGGCACTTCAACGGTTTTTCTTTTATTTAGAGAACAAAAATTATTTTTTTAACGGAACTTGCGTTGATCTTGGCTGTGGTAATGGGCGCCATTTTGAGATTTTCTTGTCCAAAGCCAATAGAATAGTCGGAATTGATAATTCCCTTGAATTTTTAAAAATCGCTCGAGATAATTTAAAGCGTGAATATGATTTAACCAAACTTGAATTTAATAGGATCCAACTACTTTTAGCAGATATTAGATACATGCCAATAAGAAGTTGTCGTGTCAATCTGGTTTTTTCGATTGCATCATTTCACCACTTAAAAACTGAGCAAGGAAGAATAAAGGCACTTTCTGAGATATTTACTTCATTAGGCCAAAATGGGTATTTTCTTCTAACGGTCTGGAGAAGATGGCAAAAAAAGCTTAGAAGATTTTTTATCACTGATTGGTTTAAAAGAAAATTCAGCCCAAAACACGCAAAAAAACAAAGAAAAATGGATTTAAACGAATTTGGAGATAAATTTGTCAGGTGGACCCTGTCGAAGGAAAATAAGACCTTTAACAGGTTTTATCATTTTTTTTCCAAGCGTGAGATTCTGAAATTACTAAAAAAATTTGTAGTTAAAGAATTTAAAAAGTTAGGTGGTTCGACTAATGAAGATAACTTCTTTATCTTAGCGCAGAAACAATCAGAAAAAGTTCATTAGTGACAAACCACCGAATTAAAAGCAGCTAAGATGTAAGGTTTAAAACCTTCATAATGATCCCTAATAATTATTGAATGCATCTCAAATAATCTGTTTGTCAATTCGCAATAAAAAAGACCATGCACGTGATTCTCAGGATAATATCTCTTTCTAATCATTTTAGTTCGATGACCAAACCAGTAAGTGAATTCATGGCTATTCAACCAAGAATTTTCTTTTTCAGTGACTACAACTGAGATAGCATTATAGAGATCTATTGACTCTTGTACTTCTCGTGCATGTAAGAACTTGATTCTATCTTTTTTGTAAAAAGATAATTCAATTCTGGCAATACTCTTATATATTTCATCATACTGATCATGCGTTTCGAAAATTATTGATCCTTTATCTTGGTCGCCTTCATAAAGAGTTTCTTTAAACCAAATCGGTATCTTATTGATAATTACTTTACATTCGGGTTTGTTATAAATATAATAATTTTTCTGCATTTTTATGGCGCTTCTCCTAATCGAAGACTTGTATTACTCTTTAATCATAATATATTAGGAATTAATAAAATTAAGCTCTTACTAATGCAATATCTTATTATTTCTTGAGTAAAAATAGGGTATTGAATTTTTATATTTTTGATATAGGAAGCAAGAAAATATTCATCGTGGAGCTAAAATTATTCTTAATATTGGAAATAGAATTAATTAAATTAAAAATAAATCTGCCTATTTTTTTATTTCTTAAGTAACTCTTTTGCTTCCTTTATCCAGTTATTAACTCTTTCAGCAGTAACTCCGGATATTAACGTCCCTAACTCTTCAGGATCTTCTTCTAACAGTTCTTCAATATTGTTGACTCCCATTTCTTTGAATTTGGATTCTGTTGCGGGACCTAATCCATCTAATTCAGTTAAAGGGGTTCCTTTTTTCTCTTTTCTAGCTTTCTTCTTTGGCTTTTTTTCAATGATCGGTGGTTCCTCAGCAGGTTCTAAAGCTTCTTCTTTCTTTTCTGGTTCGGGGGCTGGTTTAGCTTCTACAGGTTTCTTTACTTCCTCTTTTATGGGGGGAATTCCTTTTTTCTTGGGTTTGACTTTTTCTTTCTTCGGTGCTTTTACTTTTTCTTTAGGTGGCTTCTCTTCTTTTTTCTTTGGTTTCGGTTTCTTCTCAGCTGGTTTTGTCCTTACTCTTATTCTTTTCTCTTTACGAACGAAGGGGGCTCTCTTCTTTTTCTTTTTCTCTGGAAGTTTTAATTTTTTGAGCTTTTCAACGTTTTCATCACGGACACTTCTTCTAAAATAATCGATTTGTATATTAAATTCTTTTAAGAGCGGCACGTTTTTTCCGGCCTTTTTAATCTCTCCTAATGAAAATCCCTTTCCTTTCCTTAGATGTTTATCTTTTGAAGGTGATTTCACTAGAGGGATTGGTTTTTGAATCTTTGTTTCTTTCTCTGTTTTTTCCATGTTTTAAACCCGAATCAAGAAAATAATTAAGTAATATTAATAGAATTTTAAAATTTTTATTTTTTTCGATTTAGAATATTGAATTTAACTTAAATCTTTTTTAAAATTCCAAAAATCATGACAGAATATTCTTATATCTTGATGATGTCTAATTCTTCCAACTTTTTTAACGCTTCATGTATGTTATTACGTGAGGTTTGAAGACTTCTTGAAATCTTAAGAGGTGAATTTTCTCCGTTACAAGTTAATGCCACTCTAAATTCAAAATCATTAATCATGCCCATGGAAAAGATTTTTTCCAAGACACTTTTCATTATTAGCATTTGAGGAAAAACTTCCGCAATCTTGCCACCGATACTTAGATTTTCAATATCTGCTTTGAAAGTCTCAAATCTAGATTTTTCCGTCGTAGTTCTATACTCTTTGAGGTCACTCTGATGTTTCTTCCAAAATCTCTTGCCAATTTTATTCATTAGGCTTTTAATTTTATCAATATCATCATCTGCATCTGAAATCGAGCAAAAAAGGACTCTCGATAATGGATGATAGTATATCATGATTGTGGAATCTTCAGATTCTAAAATTCTAGTCATTTCGTTAATCCTTCTTCCTTTAGCCATCGCTTCTTGAATATTATCGATCATTTTATTTATCGCATTGAAAAAACCGGCAAGAAGATTTCCCTTGAGATTTTTTTTAAATTCTTTAAATGTGAGCTCTAATAAAGACACTCCATTGTCTGCATCTATAAGAAATGTTTTGTAAATCAAAGTTCAATTCCCTTTTTATATATAAGTGTGAATTAATTCGGTAAGAATGCTTGAAAAATCTGGGAGAAATTTTTCGAGTTTCTCTATACTGTGATACTCCTCCATGAAGATTAATATGTACAAATTATATTTATCAACGCTTATTTTTTTGAAAATAATATTTTTCGAATCTTTACTTATACCAGAAGATATAATAAAATCCTTTCTTAACAACTTAAATTCCTTAAACGTCTTGTATAAGGTTTGAAAATGAGGTGCTGAGATTTCAAATACTTTACTTGAGATCTCATCTTTTGAATAACTTGATAGAATAATTCCTTTTTCGTTCAAAAGTAATAATGTTTCAGCATTAGTATTTTCCGCAAATTGTTTGAGTATATTTTTAAACAGTTCTCGATTTGGAGATAATTGAGATAATCCAAAAGAATATGCGGATATCAATGACCAATGATCAAAAATTGAAGTTTTAAAGATCTTCATGAAAAACTCTTCAGAATAATCCTTTATTTGATTGGTAACCAAATCTATGTTTTTTCTTATTTGCTGAGAGTCTTTCAGATCGGGATCAAATTTATTTAGACAGACGACTATGGGTGGAAATTCTTCTAAATTTTTTAAAGAAGTGATGACATCTTTATACAACATTATTGATTCGTTCATTCGTTCTGTATCTTGGATATCAATCAAAAAAAACAACAAATCCACATTATATAAATAGAATTTGCTTTGTTCGATATATTTCTCACGATATTTTTTTTGACCTCCTAAATCCCAAATGGTAATGTATGAATTTTGTTCATCAAAAATTTTCTCTTCTTTTCTAGCTACACCTTTAGTCGGTAATGTTTTAATAATTTCAGAGTATTTTTTCTTAACTGCTAAGAGAAAGCTAGATTTTCCTGCACGATCTAAACCTACCAAAATTATTTTTAATTTGGTCTTTGAGGTAAATGGATCTTTTAATTCCTTGGTAAAATCAAGTAACTCAATCCTGAAGTTTTTCATGATAAGGGGATAATCATCATCTGGGGTCTCTTGTATTTTTGTGGCTGTTTTATCAATTATAACCCTTAAATACTTCATGTTTTCATATAAGAAATTTCTATCACTTTCATTGACTAAAATAGTAATTGTAGCTGCTTTTGCGTTTCCTCGCGCATTCACATCAAATATTAGAAAAAAATAAGTTAATGCTTTTAGATTCAAATCAGGAAAGGGAAGAACTCCAAAATAATTTACTCCATCGATGCTGTCTCCTTCTTGGTAAATGGCATCTCCCATCAGTAAACTAATTGTTTTAGTTGCAATTAAAATTCGAGCAGATTCCTCCAAGTTTTTTGGCCACCATGCTATTGGGGTAGGACCATCTTCATCAAAAATTGATAATATAATTCCCTTAATAAGGTTAAATCCGCTTTCTATCATTTCATTCTTATATAAAGGTTAATTGACAATCTGCAGAGATGCCTAATTAAAAATAAAAGTTCTTTTATATAAATCATATAAAAACATGGTATTTAAAGACTTATTTATCCCTATGAAGTAAAAAATCACAATAATGAACTAAATTAATTACAAAATTTTATACAAGCAATATTTGAAGTATCAACTAGTTTTAAAAATTTCTCTAAAACCCATTCATCGTTTTCAATTATTTTACTAGGGATGCATTCAATATTGCGTCCATTTCTAATAATTTCATGGAATTGTCCTTGCTTATTTAACTTTTCAGCCAAATCAATTTCAATATTCCGATTAAAATGGGCTGAATTGGTGTAGTAATTTACAACAGGACTTGCTTGAGGGATAGCAATATCTCGAAAATGCTTTAAATCCAATCTTGCAAACCGATATAAAACCTTTGTTGAAAAATTTTCTTGTAAAATATAATTAATGCCTTGTGAGTCGGATAAATTAGAACATTCCTTTTTGATTTCTTTTAAAATGGTTTTTCCTAAATTGAAAGCTTCAAGATTTTCATGAAGCTCATGACCAATTAAAAATTTTACAGCTTCATTTAGTCCTACCATATTAAAAGCGAAATTCTGATCTTGTAATTTAAATAATTTCTCTTTTTCATTGACGATGCTACCACATAGAGGTAAGTGCTTGGAATTTAATCTTTTTTTTATTAAGCTTCTCTTCTTGACGAAAATTCTTGAGCACAATTGCATCTTTTCTCTCAGAATTTCGATGAATTCTTCAACATTGCTACTATTATATGCATATCTCGGTAAATTCAAGCTAATATTTTGAAGGGTTCCAAAATTATGAAACTTTTTTCCAGAATGTTGTTGTTGAATTTCATCATATAGCCAATTAGCCCCAAGGTTTGCTATATACGGAGTCCCCCTAACTTGAATCTCTTCAAATAGCCTTGAGATGTCCTCATAATGCTCTTGGAGCCATTGAGATTTGAGATAAACCACGTGCTTTGGATAATCAAACTTATTATCATGATAATCACCTTTTTTGTATATTTCTGTGAGGGCATTAAAAATTTTTAAACTAGCATTCTCATGATCTTCATATATACCATTTATTTTACCATTTGGTCCAACAGAGGGAACATCAGCGAGGAAATAAGGTATTTTTGGCGCACATGAAATCCACGTGATTGGAGTATCACGTCCTATAACGCTAGCAAGTTGATTAATCTCGTGAACGAATTCAATCAATGAACTCTTAATCTCTTTAAAATCTAAATTCTGAGCGTAAGGCGCTAAAAAGGTATTAACAAAATTAAATCCTTGACCGCCACTGAATTCGCTTTGAGTCATTCCCAACCATTTTGCCAAATGATGTAAGGCCGAGTCAAAATTCTTAGCTGGTCCTGATCTACAACAAGTTTTCCAATTTTTTACAGGGGGCAACCCGTTCATTAAAATCATTTGAGGGTCCCATGCTTGACTTAACGGTCTTAAATCAAAATATTTTAATTTATGGATATGAATATCTCCATATAAATGAGCTTTTGATTCTTCATCATCCAATATTCTTAAAAGAGTATACTCCTCTACGATTTGATTCGCGGCCCAATGATGAATTTTTTCAGGATTGACTGCTTTCCCAGATTTATGAGGCAAACCTTCTTCAAGAATCTCTTCATAATCCATCAATGGCATCCCAATTCGAGTGTATAATTTCCTCTCTTCTTCAAAGTGTTGTTCTGAGAGAATAGAACAAACTATCTCTCGAATGTGAGGTCCTGAGAGAAATTTAATCCCTGAACTGATAATTCTTCGTGTTACTAATTCGGTAATGTTTTTTGCTTCTTTCTCTTTCATGTTCGTTTCTTTAATTATACTTTCAAGAATTTTAGAAGGATCGAATTCGACCACATCACCTTCTGTTCTGTAGACTTTAGGTAATAAGTGCATTGCTAAACCCTTAACTTATTTTTCAAGATTATTATTTTTCAATACTAATTTATATTATCTAATGAGTTTAAAAAAAGGTGTTATTAACGGATTATATGAAATAAAAATGATAGAAATATTGAAATCCGATTATTTCTTTTAATGTGTGAAATGTCTGAAGATTTCATGTTAAAAGATAAAAGAATTGTTAAGATCAGAGATTTAAGCATTGATGATTTCAAGAAGAATCAAAATTATGAGTTTGTTCATTCTTGGCTCGAACAAATTGACAAATACCTGGGTAAAGATTTTAAGATAGAAAATTTAGAACAAGATAGACAAGAATTTATTGACTTAATCTCGAACAATGATAATATATTTTTAGTTGGAGCACTTGATCAGGGAAGAATCGTTGCATTTTCGAGCTTGAGCTTAAATACTACTTTACAAAAAGAGAAACATGTCGGGAGGTGGGGAATAACGGTAAATCCTGAATATCAAAATCAAGGTATTGGAAAGAAATTGTTATCCCGTATTGAAGAAATCGCAATTAAAAGAGGAATTAAAAGGCTAGAGGCTGAGTTTTATGAAGGAAATAAATCTGCTGAAATTCTTTATCTAAAAAAATTGAATTATGTCCTTGAGGGAAGACGCAAGTTTGCCGGTCATTTAAAAGATGGTTCTTATGTAGATAAGATACTTATTGGAAAGATCATTGACCCCTCCATTATCGACAAATCGAGGAGAAAAAATTGATTTTCTTATCTTTTATTTAAGAGAGTTTGAATCCAGAGGATTCATCCAATTAATAATTATTTGTTTGAAATGTTATTTATTATAAGAATAAATTTATTATCCAAAATTTTTTTACATCAATTGCCAAATGTCTAACTCAGATCAGTTTGATCAAATAAAAGAAAGAATCAAATTAGGTATTAAAAATAAGCAAATAGATTTTAAAAATATAAACAAGTTAATAGCTAGCCATAGCTTTACGTATTTAGACATTTTTCAAGAAGTTAGACAAAGGTTTAAGAATATCCAAGATCGAAAAAATGTAAAGCATTATGGTGAGATATTTTCAGTTGTTGCTAATTATTTTAAGAGCATAAAAGATGAAAGAATAAAGGAATTAGATTTCTTACTTACAAAGGAGTTTATAAGAGAAATCTTGGATGATCTTGTGGAAAAATTTGTATTGGAAAAGCTTTGTGTTGAATGTAAGTCAGGGAATGTCGTGAAAATAGCTAACCCATTTGATGAGAGTAAAATAGCTTATTTCTGTAATGATTGTCAAAAAAGAGTACAGATTTATCAGAACGTGAGGCATTTATCAATATTTTTACTCTATTTAGAAAAATGGATCACTGACGAGGAGAATAATGAAGAAAAAGAACAGTATATTCATCCACGGGACTATTATAGAGAATTTTTAATATACCTTATTTTAGATTCTTTTGAATTTTTTAGAAACAAGGGTTTTTTAAACACTTTATTATTGTTTTATAAAATTATTAATAAAAATGAACTTAAAAACGAAAGAATTCCTAATACCAGTCAATTTAAAGGTATTTTAATAGAAAATCTAAAATTATCATTAACACGTCAAGATTTTTTTGATTTTATTTCCGGCAAAAACTATTACAATAATCTATTTGGGGAACTACCTAAAGAAATTCACTCTCAAATTATAGACACCATCGTTTTATCGTTAAGGTCTGGAGAAGTTGTAAAAATTAAACATGCAATAGAAAAACTGACCCATAATAATGTTCAAGATCTCTTAAGTTTTCCTTCTAATTCGAAAATGAAAAAGAAAATCGAAAATAACTTTTACGTAGGACTTTCAAAATGCCTTGAATCAAAGAAATTTGAAAATTTCGAGAAACTCATAGATTTTTCAATCAAATTTGATATTTTTATCGATGTTTCTAAAATACCAGACAGATTTAAGATTATTTCAAAGCTCCACTTGGATTGCATTCAAAATGTTAGTATCGGTTATCAAACCTCTAGTTTAGGTGAAGTAATTGAAATATTAAGGTTCTGCAACAAATTTAATTTAGTGAAGAGAGACTTGAATGAACACGAATTAGAAAAAATAAAGAAAATTAGGCAGGATGAACTGCTGATGGCAAATTTGAAAGACCTGTTTGGGCTCAATATTTCGGATTCTTTCATCCATTACATTAGTGAAATCATGCCACATGATTTATATGATTTTTTTGTTAACGAACCTTATATGTACTATGCTGATTCAGACCAAATAATCAATTATATAAAGCATGTTTTTTTCAATCAATATTCTATCTATGGATTAAGCGTGCGATATTTAAGCTCAATAGAGCAATTCATTAGAGAATTCAAGAAAAATTATCTAGAATTTAAGACGCAAGCATTTGAACAAGATCAAGAACTAAGGTTAATGGAGTTTAAAATTTTATATAAATATAGGACATATTTCTTTAATGTTGAAGAGGAAAGAGAAAATTTTACCATTAAAAAACATCTAATATCCCCCAAGAATATTTTTAAAAATATGAATAAAATTCTAGCCAAGAATAATTACAACTTTTATAGTTTATCCATGGTACTATTAGGGGGTCTGGGACCACAGGGTCATGGATTCACATATTCCACTCCAAAAGGAGAAGTTGTTGAGATCTGCAGTGATATTAAAGAAAATGAAGCTATTATTATCAAATATAAAGAATTCTTGAAAAGACAATTTTTATCGGAATTAAATAAAGAATTAAGAAAATTTAAGATAGATGATAAAAACATCAGTAAAATAATAATTTTTTTAGAAGGCGTGCTAAAGGGAAATGAATTAATAAATTACACTAAAAAGGTGCAAATCTTAAGGAAAATAAGAAGTTATGTTAATGAGATTAAAGATTCTACTGATAAAATAACCAATTTTAGGAGTTTCATTGATAAAATATCTGAGGCAATGAACAATATATTGAGAGAGATAAAGATGGAAGATCAATTTAGAGCCAGAATGGATTTAATCGATAAAGACCTTTTAAAATCTGAAGATATCGCCAAGTTAACCTCATTGAGAGAAAAATCACACTTTGATGTGCTCAGAGAAAGATTTTTCTTTCAGTATATAGTAGATTGGTTCTATAAAATATATACGAGTCAAAAAAAAATCTAATCGCATATCACTTTTTTAAGACTCTCCTTTTCTTAAATAATCATTAAAACATTTATCTCCTCATGTTGAACTTTTTCTCCACTTCAACCATTAAGCAATTTTTCAATGAAATATATCACTTGCTGAAAACTGCTGATAGTAAAATAACGGAAAGTTGGCATGAGATTTCAGAAATAAAAATTCTAAAAAGTTTAACTCTACATGAGCTCAGAGATTTCTTAGATAAATTTGAGTTCGTTCAATTAAAAAAAGGTAATTACATGGAATATATTGCAATTGATAAAATTCAATTTGTAATGGAATCAATGAGATTTTTGGATTTAGATATAAAACAACTTTCGAGATTATTAGATTATGCAGGATTTGAATTATTAATTAAAGAAATTCTTTTAGAAAATGATTATAATGTAATAAAAAATTTTAGGTTTAGTGATAAATCAAATTTTAAGAGAGAAACAAAACAAGAGAGATATGAAATAGATGTCATTGGGGTCAAGAAACAAGATGTCTTGTTGATCGATGCCAAACATTGGAAGAACAGAGATATTTTTAGTTCGATAAATCAAGCAGCAAATCTACAGTACCAGAGAGCATTGGCGTTAAAAAAGAATCCCGAGACTTTTTCTAAATTGCTCCAATCCCTCCTTGGATTTAATTTGGAGATTAAGAAATATTTACCTTATAATTTAATACCAATGATGGTAACATTAGAAGATAATGGAATTAAATTAAACGATATTCAAGTCCCCCTAGTTTCGATTTCAAATTTAAATGCATTTTTACAAGAAATCTTCCGATTCTGCCACCTTTACAGGACTATTCGCGTTAAAAAAATTGTTTTGCAAAAAAGATTATTTTAATTTTAATCCTTCATGGCAGTTATCAATTTAATTTTTAGTTTTTCAATTGCATGATAATTTAAGGTGTATTTTCAACATCATGGCCAATTTTCAATGTTATATCGCCCTATGTGGCACCATAACCTGGCATGATTTGTATCATCTCCATCAGCTTTAGCAATAAATTTTATTTTTCTTAATAATCTCCTTCCATAGCTCGAAACGCAGGCCAATTGATGTTTGTTGATGATTTCTGATTTCATGAACTCCTTGTTTCCCTCATATGCGATAATTTGTCCCTTTCCATGGTCAACCCACATCGTTGCTTGGATAAGATTTGCATTAGCATAAAAAGAAAAATGATCTCCCGGTTTTAATAATCTATACACTCCGTTTTCAAATTGAGTCTTAATTTTATTGATCTGAAGACAATACACACAATTGGGGTGAGGACAAGCAGATAATTTTCTAATATCAGGCCGCTCATCGACTTTTGGTTCTAAATCATAGTTAATGTGAACTATTTCTCTTCCAACGAATTTATATTCTCTCTCTTTCTTGGAAATCGATCCGGCTTCGATATTATGATCTGGTATGAACTGATTCCAATAAGTATCATTTACGCTAAAAATTTCTGGCACGAAAACGGTAATCCTTTCCTTTCCAAGGTTAGAATCGAAAGTTTTTTCGTGTTTAATAAGTCCTTCAGCTTCTTTTAAAATATATTCTGGAATACCTACCATAATCATAAATATTTTCTTAAATATTTAAGATTTTAATTTTTCAAAAGAGGACCATAATTTCTATCAATAAAGGTATGAGAGTGGTTTATTTATTTATTCCGAGATATTCCTTAATTTGTTTCTTAATCAATCCTACAGCAAATGAAATGATTCCACTTTTAACCCTGCTATGTGAAAAGATGATTAGAATCATGTCATTGACTTGCGGACTCTTTTTATCAATGGGAGCGATGTCTAAAATGCTCTCAGAACCCTTGATGGATATAGATTTAAGTTTTCCTCCGCTTAAACCTTCAATTATATCCGTTCCTATTAGGGTTAGATTTTGACCAATTGTAGCTAATAAAGAATCGGAAATTCTATTTGCTAAAGCAGAGGCCAAAATGGTTCCATCTTCTTTTATAATAGCCGATCCTTGAATGTATGGGTCCAATTTAAAGAGCTGAGCCAAGATATCGTTAATGCTCGTAGGTGGAATCTTTTTTTCGGATTCTTCGCTCTTCTTTTCGACTGTTATTGATTCTTTCTCCTTCATGGTGGACAGTTTTTTAGACAGAACAGCTAACACGCTAGACATGTCCTCTTCCAACTGTTTTTGTTTTGTTCCTATTTCATTTGTTCTGACATTCTTAATTTCAGATTGATCTGGAGAATATGAACTTTGAGCAAGTGGGTTGGATTGAGATGAGGTTTTTTCCTTTTTTGAGGAAATTATTGATCCTTTGAATGGTGTAGGGGGAATTGATTTTAAAATCTCTTTCCTCTCTTCCTCATTCTCTTGAGTTAATGAGGGTAATTGTTTTGGTTCTGGAATTTTTTGAAGTTGTAGTTCTTCAATTTTTTTATTATTCATTGAATTTTTGGTAAATATTTGAACTTCACCCATGGGTGGAATGTCATTCAAGGATTTTTCATTGATCTCGTTCGTGGCCGTTTCATTTTCGCTCTTGGGAATGTTTTGCTGTGCAATGCCTTCATTTTCATTTTCTTGAATAGGAATTCTTATTCTCGGAGGTCTGGAAGAAATAGGTAATAAAGCACCACATTTTCTACAAAATTTTCCTTCTTCTTCCTTGTTAATGGCCCCGCAGTTTCCACAGATTATCATGTAATGATTTTTCTCCAATAAAATACTCTTGTTTGTATATTATTAATACAAAAACATCATTATTAATCTAACTTTTATGAAAACTAAAAAAAGAAATTTGCATGGAGCTCAAATTATTAATTAAGTAGTTCATCATTTTCATATTAATAATATTAAATATACTAAAATCACACAAAGATTTAAACTAGAATCTGATCTGAAATATCATGACGCAAAAAAATGTAATCATATTATTTGGAACTAATTATGGGTCCACCAAGGAGATTGCTGAGACAATAGCGGAAGTTTTACAGAAGAATAATATCGCGACTAATGTTAAAAATCTTGAAGAAGCTAAAAAAATACCTCCAATACAAAATTATAATGGTATAATTATAGGGACTAGCATGAAAATAAATTCCTGGAAGAAGCATGTTAAAAAATACTTAGAGAAAAATCAAGACGATATTAAAAATAGCAAAATCAAATTCGGAATGTTCACTTGCGGAGCAAATGCCATCACTAATCAAGAAAAAGCGAGAGAAGAAATTAAGGAAAAATTGAATGAATATTATGATTTGAAAGCTGACCTGTTTGAAGCTTTTGCTGGAGTGTTGGATCTTTCCGAAAATTCTAATGTGGGCTTCTTAGGTAAAAAAGCTTTAAAGTTAGCAGCCAAGGAAATGCTTCAAACAAGCGAATTTCAATTTGATCCCGAAGGAAGGAATGATTATCGCGATTGGGAAGGAATAAAAAAGTTTGCTCAAGATTTCATTGAAATACTATGATAAAATTTGATATTTTATTCAATCTCTAATATATTTTTTATCAATTTAATAAAATCATTGTAAGTTGTATCATCCATGTAAAACTGCGGAAGTATGTCATTTTTTAAGATTAATAAATAATATGGCATATCTTCCTCAAAAGCGATTTGTTTAAATAAAAAATATTTCCCAAATTTTTGAATTATCATTTCATTTTCATTTTCGTTCAATCCTTTTTGTTGAAAAGTTTCATTTAAAGAAAGAAAATAAGGAGCACAGGCATATAAAATGTCTTGAGTCTGATCATCAATTGAATAGGATCCAACGATGAATGAATTGTTATCAATGACTATTAAACCTTCACATTCAATCTTTAGGGCAAATTCTTTAATGGTTTTGGATATCAATTCTGCTTTAGGGTATAATTCTAACAATATTTCGGACATAGTGCTCATGAGACTGGGTAAGTTATAAATTGAGGTATAATAATAATGAATGTTATCATATTCAATCGAATTATTTATCTTTTCAGCTAATTCATACGATAAATTAGTTAATTTTGTTTGAGCAGTTTTAACTAGGAGAGGATCAAACTTGTGAAAAAATACGTTTATCGGAGGAAATATTTCTAGTTTTTTAAATTCATTAATAACGTCTTTAAGATAACTAAGTGATTCGATAATTCTTTGTTGATTTTGTATATCGATCACGTAAATAGCGACTTCAGTTCCGGCAAAAAATTTTGAGGGGTTTTTTAGATAAGAGATTCTATACGTTGCTTGACCCCCTAAATCCCATTCACTAATTTCTTTATCTAAAAATTTAAAAATGCGTCGTTGCGCTCCTTTTGTGGGTTTGATCATGGCGATTTTAGAAAACTCTCGTTTTAGTGCTAGGATAATGGAAGTTTTACCTGCATCATCAAGTCCGGTAAAGAGGATTTTGTGAGCTTCTTTTTTCTCTTCTTTTAAATATTCCAAAATCTCAACCTCTCCCTCACTTAATACCAATTAAGTAATTTTTAAAGTAATTTTTTCAATATAATTTAAACCCATCTTATTATATAATTATTCCTCAAAATTTTTCTTTTAAATAATTCTTGAAATCTTCATAATTATTGATTTCAACTTCGTTTGGATATTCTTTTTGATTCTGAATCTTGGATAAAGATGGAGGCATTTCTGGCGTAATTCCTATTAAATCAATTATTTCGTTTGGAAACTTGGCAGGATCCGCTGTTGCCAAGTTTATTGCTTTAAATGTCCTTTCTTTGGGATTTTCATTTCTATAAATTTTCAACGCTGCCCAACCAACAGCTCCGTGAGGCTCTATTATTTTTTTATATTCCCTATAAAAATTTAAAATAGTTTTCTTTGTTAATTCATCGCTTATTGAAAAGGATGCAATTTCTTCTCTAATCTTTGTCAAGTTTGGCTCCCTGATCATTTTTCCATTCTGATCAATCTGACCACCATAAAGATCAATCAATCTAGCAAAATTGGATGGATGCCCCACGTTCATCGCGTTTGAAATACATTTTTTAGAAGGTTCCACTTTTTCATAAATTCCAGTCTCTAAATACCTTGGAAACTCATCATTTTCATTGACAGCTGAAATAAATCTCTTCACGGGTAGACCCATCCTATTGGCAATTAACCCTCCCATGAGATTTCCGAAATTTCCGGAAGGTACTGAAAAAATTACCTTTTCGTTCATTTCTTTAATTACTCTTGAATAACTCCAGAAATAATAGAGTGTTTGAGGTATTAATCTTCCAAAATTGATAGAATTTGCAGATGAGAGATTGATTTCTTTTAATTCTGGATCTGCGAATGCTTTTTTTACTAACCTTTGGCAATCATCAAATTTACCATTTATTCCAATCGCGATAACATTTTTCCCTAAGGTAGTCATTTGCTTGCGTTGTAAATCACTTATTTCATATTTAGGATATAAGACGACCACTTTTATCCTATTCACATCATAAAATGCTTGAGCAACTGCTCCTCCTGTATCTCCTGAAGTGGCAGTTAATATGACGATATTCTTTTTCTCCTTATCAAGAAAGTATTGCATCATTCGTGCCAAAGTTCGGGCCCCAAAATCCTTAAAGCTGCAGGTAGGCCCCTGGTCTAAGTAACACATATAATCGGTATCATTTATTTTTTCAACCGGAACCTTGAAATTTAAAGCATTTTCGATGATATATCTCAAATCCTTATCCGGTATGGCATCACCAATGACTTTTGACAGAACAATGAAACCAATCTCGCTTAAATTTAATTCTTTAAATGAAAAAATTTGGGAAGAATCTAACGCCGGAATCTCATTTAACATGTATAGACCCTTATCAAGTGCTTGTCCTCTGATAATAGCGGTCTTAAAATCTACGTCAGGAGTATCATGATTGGTTGAATGAAATTTAGATTGCATGTTATTTTACTCGAAGAATTTAAATGTAAATCTTATGAAAGTTTAAGGTAAAATAAATTATTAATTTAATTCTCAAAATCTCATTAAAACTCAAAAATCAGATGTTAAAATAATCATATCATTTCAAATATTCTTTTGTCCACGAATGATTGATGTGGGCCCACTAAAAATATAGGCAATTAAAGTAGTGATGCTTGCGGGGATTAACAGAAAGGGTGCCCACGTTAGTTCAAGTAATAAAAAGATAGCGGCAATCGGTGTATTAAGTGAAGCACCTAAAACTGCTGAGATCCCCAATAACACGAATAATTGAGGATTTTCGGGATAGAAAAGCTTACCAAAGACCGCACCCAAAATAGCTCCAAAAATCATTAAGGGCATGATAATGCCTGCACTATTCATCGTTCCTATTGAGAGAAAAATACCGATGAGAAATAATCCGCCAAGGATTAAGTAGAATATCCAATTCATCTTAATTAGATTTATAGTATTAATGAAGTAATTTAAAAAGGAGGCATCTGGTCCAATCAGAGCTGATTCATAATCTTCAATCAGAAATGGGATTATCATGAAGAGAAAGAGTGCGTAAGCTAAAGCTCCACATAAAGGTGATAACCATAATTTGTTTTTTCTTTCAAAAAATTTCTTTACCTTGGAAGTAAATTCTCTTAGCAAGCTCATAAAAACTAGTACAAATAAACCCGATATAATTCCAAAAAGTACTAGCAAGGGCAATAGCAATAAATAATTAACCCGTTCGGGACTGATTGATGATAAATCTGTTTCCACTAAAGGGGTGAATTCAAAAAAAGTACAATATATAAAATAGGCGATAGTGGAGGCTATTATACTTGGAACCAACGATTTATACCGAATATGATTAAAATAGGGTAGTTCAGCACAAAATAAAGCACCACTTATCGGTGCTTTTAATATCGCTCCCGTACAGGCACTTGCTCCAATAAAAAATGCATCAATCCCTTCCAGATGATATTTTCCCGTTTTGAAAAATAAGTAACCTAAATTTCCACCAATCAATAAACCTGGTCCTTCTAATCCACATATCATGCCTGATCCATAGGTCCAACTCGTGGCTAGGGTTTTACTAAACACGTTCTGTTTTCTATTAAATTCCATTTCAGATTGTTCTAAATTAAGATCTGCTCTATTCACATCTTCGACAAACTCTGCAGCACCCGTTCCCATTATTCTATTCGCATTTCCATATTTGACTAATAAGCTAGTTAATAAACCCGCAAGAATGGGAGAAATAAAATAAGGTAAATATGAAAAGGTCATTTTAAACAGGATGAGCAAATAATTAAAAAGTACCATCACAAAACCACAAATTAATCCAAGAATGATGGAAAGAAAAATGATATTGAAATATCTGGCTAACCATGAATGATGGAGGATATAAAATCCCTTGATGCGCTCTTTTAACTTGACTTTTTCACTCAACTTAAATTCACATTTATATTAAAATTTCGTTCCTTATGATTTAAAATAAATATTTTTTAAAAATTATCGGTGAAACTTAAATCGTTAGGCCTAGTTGATTTTAATAATTCATTAATTTTATCGATAGCTTGTTTTGGAGTATCTGCTCCGTAAATCATGTCAAGTCTCCTATCATCAATTTTTTGATCCTTTAATTTAGAGGACCAACCTTCTATATTAGAAATCGCAACAATTGGTTTTTGATATATCCAAGCAAAACACATTTCGGATAAAGTTCCTGCTTTTCCTCCAATTGCTATGCAAGCATCACCACTTAACACCACCACCACGTTTCTTGCTTGAGAAAATGGAACTGGAATGACGATGTCTACAAATTCATTAGCCACTGATTTGGTTTTATGAGGAATGATACCAATCGTTAAACCGTTTTCTTGTTTTGCGCCCTTACAAACTGCTTCCATGACACCAGATAAACCGCCACAAGAAACTGCATAATGGTTAAGTGCGAGTAATCTTCCTATTTCAATCGCTATATTTTCAGTCTTTTTATCGATCTCACTTCCTCCTATAACAGATATTATCCCACGAAAATGTTCTTTAAAATTAAAATTCAAAAGATAATGTCCTCCAGAAAATAATAATTTACTCTATATTTTTAACCATCAAAGAGAGTTCGGTTATTAATAAAATAATTTACTCTATTTATTTTTAACAAATATCAAAAACATGATAATAGTTACCATGAAAGAAAAACTTAGCTAGGATGTTGTTTTCTCCTAGCAATGTATATCAAATCGTTTAGTATTGCAGAAGCAGCTTCAAAACCACCCGCACCCCTTCCCATCAACACTATGGGTCCGGCATACTTAGTTTTTAGTTCAATAACATTGAGTGTGCCAGAAATATTCAACGGGCTATCTTTTTCAATTAATCTTGGTTCGACAAATAATTCCTCGTTTATTAAATCAGCGATAGCTAAATGCTTGATGATCAATCCATCAGTTTTTGCGAGGTCTATTGCTTGAGGTGTTATTTTTGTTATTCCTTTAATACTCACGTCCTTAATATTTTTGGACCATTCAAGTAATTCGTTGGCGATGATTACTAATTTTCCAGCAGCATCATATCCTTCAATATCTAAGGTGGGATCTGCTTCTGCATAACCCAATTCCTGCGCTTCCTTCAATGCAATATCAAATGGGATTCCTTCAGAGGTCATTCTACTTAAAATATAGTTACAAGTACCATTGAGAATTGCTGTGATTCGTATAATATTATTTCCAATCAAATTTTCTTTTATAGATAAGCTAGGGACACAACTTGCAACTGTTGCTTCGTATCTGACTAAACAATTATTTTTTTTTGCTAGACTTTTAATTTTTTCAGCCTCGAGGAAAAATGGACCTTTATTTGAAGCAACAACATCAATGCCATTTTCAAGAGCCTTAATAATGTGAGATAATGCAGGTTCACCTGTATTAGGATTGGTAGGTGTTGTTTCAATGCATGCGTTTATGTTTAAATCATTAATAATTTCGATTACTTTCACGCCCTGTTTCCAATAAGGTAAATCTCTAAAGTTCTCTCCTATTTCTAGAATTTCATCCATGTTTAACCCATTATTCTCTATTAATGCCCCATCAAATTCAAAAATAGCAATTACTTTCACATTTAAATCGAATTTTCTTTTAATCATTTCTTTTTTATTATTTAAAATATGAATGAAGCTTTTTCCAACATTTCCATACCCAATCAAACCAAGTTTTAATTCCATATCATTCACAACTTTAGGATATTTATTAACTTTTCAAATGTAATAAAGTGATTTATTAAATCATACCAGGAGAAGAATTACTATTAAATTGAGCCCAAGGGGGAATTCTATTTCCACATTCAGGGCAAAAAACTAATCCTTCTTCTATTATTCTTCCACACTCAGGACATCTAATTTTTCCAGGGGGAATCTTACTTTTTTTAGAATATTTTTTCTTCTTTTTTGACAACTTATCTCAACAAAGTTCAATAAAAAATTTCATTAAATATCTATTATAACTCTTAATATTATCTCAAATTAAATTTAGCCGTTATGATCTTATCAAGAATAAATTTTTTTCTTTACAAATTATCTCTAATTCATTCATTAATTTATCTTCATTGATCGTATCGGGATAAGTAAGTTTTAGCTTTACATTACTCACCTCTGAAATTTCCGTGAATCTTGCTTGCAATTCGGTCACTTTAATTTTTTTTTTAGCCAGCCTTTTGATGGTGTCAACTACATCAGTATCAAAAACATGACCAGTTAATAATACAATCAATTGTCTTTGTTTCCCCCCCAAGGTTATCTTTTCGATTTCAATATTTTTTTTTTCTAGTTCTTTTTGAATATTTTCTAAGCTAGATTCCCTCAATTCCAAGGGAATTTCAAAAGAAATATCCACAGGAATCATGTTATTTAATTTCTTATCATGATGATGTAAAATTCCGTAAATATTCCCATGGTTTGCAGAAATCGGTTTAATCAATTCTATTAAGCTGCCGGGGGTATCAGGCAATTTGCATTTTATGTTAATCATGGGAGATGTTCCAAATATTATTAATTTATGATTTAAATTTTATACAATAATTTTCTTTAAAATCTAATTACATTTATGGAATCTTTTTCAATACCTTCATTAATTTTTAGGAGGTTTCTTTCTTTAATAATTTTTCCTATGATATTTGCGTGTAGACCATGTTCTGTAAAAATGTTGATGATTTCCTCACAATCTTCATCCGCAGCAGTCACGATGTATGAAGTTGTCAAGTACATTTTGATGTACGTTTCTAAAGTATAATTCAACCTCACTAGTTCTTCGGGGATCTTTATGCGCGTAATATCTATGTTAGCTCCTACTCCAGAATATTTTATTAATTGCAAAACAGTTCCAAAAATTCCACCATTTGAAATATCCTTTGAGGAATTTGCCAAGTGTCTCTCGGCAATCACGTTCATTGCTCTTCTTTTCCCGAGGACTTCATCGGAGCTTTTGAATGTCGTCGTGTCAAAATAATATTTACTTGCTTTTCCTACTTTTCCATCAAAATCAACGGCTAAAATGAGATTATCACCAATTTTAGCATTTTTCGCTGAGATGTAATCATCTTTTTTGATCTCTCCGATCATTGTTGAACTTAATTCATAACACTTACCATGAACATTTGTATGGCCTCTAATTATAGGAACTTGAAATTTTTTTGAACCATCACAAACACCCGCTAAAATTTGCTTCCCTTTTTCTTCATTCTTGAAAGAAATAATAAGACTAGCAGCCAATGGCTTTCCTCCACAAGCATAAATATCATCTACACTCACCAGTATTGAACTGAAACCAGCGCCATAAGGAAACTTTTCGATAAATCTTGTCTTAATCCTGTCAGTGGTGACCAGGATATGTTTATCTTTGTTTTTTATCGCAGCGGAATCTTCACCAATATCAGAAAAGATTCTATCCCCATTTTTAAAGGAATTTAAGTTAATGAACTTAACAATAGGGCTTAGCTCTTTTTTTTCAAGAATATTTTTATTGCTCTTTATGCTTTCGGCTATTTTTTTTAGCATCTCTATTTTTTTTAAAGTAAGCTATTAATAATTATTTTTCTTAGGAATAATAATAACCAGTTATAAATAATAAAAAAAGAATATTTTTTAATGGAACTCAACCAATTGTTTGAGGAGTCAGTAGTAAAAGCATTATTATTTAGCGCTTATGATAAATTTGGTCCTCAACCAATATACATGTTTCCTTCAGAAGTCTCTGAGGAAAGAGCTAAACTGCTTAAATCTAAAAATATCCAAGCCCTTACCTTTCGTGATTACATGCAAATATCAATTAAAAATCTAAGCATGTTTGCTGGTGATCGAGAATTTTCAGAATTAGAGGATGATTTAGATTCCTTTCCATATTATGCAATTTTACCATATCCTGATTATCATTTAACATCTTTAACTTTTTTTCATTTAATTAAATCGAAGTCGAGTGATAAAGTTATTCCATCTTCATTTTCTATTTTAGTGGATAGAAATAGAAGGAGTTATCTATATAATAATTTAAACAAGTTCAAATCCATCATTTTTGAATTTTTTCTGAAGTTTGATGAGCAAGTAATCAATGGTTACAAATCTGTTGAAGAGATTACTCCCATTTTTCGCAAGTTATTGCTTAAATTAATTGAAATAGAAAAAAAGCCTTTTGCTCCAATTACCTCAGAGCGAAAAACTAAAATTATTTTTGCCGGTCTTGATGACAGTGGAAAAACAAGTTTTTTATTAGCTGTAGATAGAAAATATTCAAAGCTAATAGGAATAAAACCAACCACTGGTGCTGCTGTATCTTCCATACAAGCATTAGGGGCTTCTATTTTTTTATGGGATTTAGGTGGACAGCTGAGTTTGAGAAAAAATTATCTAAAAAAATCACAGATATATTTATACGATACCGACTTACTATATTATTTCATTGATATTAGAAATAGAACCAGATTTGATGAAAGCATCGAGTATTTTAAAAGAATAATGCAAGCTCTAAAAGAGTTCGATCAAAAAACTCCAATAATCATAATTTTCTCAAAGGGAGATAGCGATATAATAGAGACGAGAGATATTCAAGAAAATGTTTCTTTAATTAAATCTAAGTTAGAGAATGTCATATCAGCTCCCGATCCAGAAATCTACATTACCAGTATTTTTTCAATATTTAGTATTTTGAGGGCATTCTCCTCAGGCATCTCTAAATTGAGTCCTAATAGAGATTTGATTAATTTAAATTTAAAAAAGTTTTCATCTCGTGTTGATGTTTACTTATCATTGCTATTAAACAATGAGGGATTAGTTTTAGCAGATTATTATTCTCCCGAATCCATAAATGATTTAAATTTAGATTTCTCTGAAGATTTTAAAAATCAGGATTTAAGAAGTATTTTTGAAATAACTGCCCCTCAATTCGCTATCATTTACAAGATCTTCTCAAAATTCCGTACGCTAAAAAAAGAGGAGGCTATTTACAAAGTGGCTGATTCGGTAATAATATTTAAAAGGATTCGAATATCTGATTATGAGATGTTTTTATTATTTCTAACTGATGAAGAAACTAAAAGGGAAAAAATTGATGAATTAATTCCCGATTTCTTATATCGCACCAGCGATTTACTTCTAAGATATATTTCTTGACTTTATTTTTTAAAAAATTCGATTTAGTGGATTAATCTCCGAGATCTCTTCTCGTAATACTCTTTTTCTATAATATGAATTAATTCCGCTAATCATCGCGATGGATGGTACAATACACTTTGCAAATTTAACAGGACCAAATAGTATAAAATCAGTTCCAGATGCTGCACTATATGCCATTAAAGATGCAATACTTCCACATCTCGGAATTTCTCCATATTTTTTGATATAATTCCATCCATATAT
>SDNN01000140.1 GCA_004524425.1 Promethearchaeota archaeon | reverse complement strand
TTTAAGAATTATGAAAAAAGGGACCAATGCAGAATCAATGATTAATGCTGGAAAAAAAATATTAAATGCTGGAATAAAATTAAGCATGTACATTATTCTCGGTTTAGGGAGTTATAAATATTCTGACCTACACGTTAAAGGAACAGCGAGAGTTCTTACTGAAGTCAATCCTACAATATTTCGCTTTAGAACCTTGAATATCTTACCAAATACACCTCTTTGGAACGAATGGAAATCAGGAGAATTCATTTTATTAAAACCGGTAGATTGCCTAAAAGAAGAACGAGACATTATCGCAAGTTTAGGAGATAATGTAACTTCAGAAGTCTATAATGATCATGTTAGTAATTATTGCTCTATAGAATCAAAAAATATAAAAGAAGATAAGGAAAGATTCTTACAAACTTTAGATTCTCTCATAAATGATACACGAATCCAAAAGTTACCTCGAAAAAATTTACTTCGCATGTAATGATATTTATCATTCCTTTTTTAGAAAAGCTCTAATTAAATGAATATTTTTTACAAGCATATCATACAACAAATAAATCTTGATATAACAAAAAAGGACTTAGCATTTTAAATGGCGGATTATAACTATGGGGTAATTGGAGCAGGAAGGCAAGGTACCGCCGCTGCCTATGATATGATTAAAAATGGTAATGCTAATGCAGTAATTATTGCTGATAAAGATATTAATCAAGCGAAAAAAGCGGTAGATAAAGTAAATTCCTTATTAAATGTTGATATTGCGCAAGCAGAGCAAATAAACGTCAAAAATGATAAGGCATTAGTCAATATACTAGCAAATATTGATTCATTTGTTAGTTCCGTCCCTTACTACTTCAATTTGGATATATCGCAAGCTGCAATTAAAGCAAAAGCTTCCATGTGTGACTTAGGAGGCAACACTGACATAGTTAAAGAGCAGTTAAAATTAAACATCCCAGCAAAGGACGCTGGTATATCGATAGTACCAGACTGTGGTCAAGTTCCTGGTATGGGAACCAGCTTATGCGTGTATGCAATGAGTTTGTTGGATGAGCCAACACATGTACTCATGTGGGATGGTGGACTTCCATTAAATCCCAAACCTCCTTTTTACTATCTTTTAACTTTTAACATCGAAGGATTAACAAATGAATATGCAGAACCAACCTTTTTTCTAAGAGAAGGCAAACTTGTTGAGATCCCACCATTTGAAGAACTGGAGCAATTAGAATTACCAGCTCCCATAGGAAAAGTGGAAGCATTTACGACTGGAGGGGGCACTTCAACCGCTCCTTGGACTTTTGAGGGTAAATTGAAATCCTATCAGAACAAAACCATTAGATATCCCAGTCATTTTTCACAGTTAAGAGCATATTGGGATTTAGGATTATTCGACCTCGACCCAATTATTGTTGATGGAAAAAAAATCATACCTCGCAATGTGCTTCATGAATTGTTTGAACCAAAAGTACGATTTGATGAAAATTCACCAGAAAGAGATGTAGTTGGAATAAGAGTCAAATGCCTCGGAAAAAAAAATGGAAAAAAATGTGAAGTTTTATTAGATCTCATCGATGTTTATGATGAGAAAACGGGATTTACTGCAATGCAGAGAACGACCGGTTTTGACGCATCAATCGTCGCAATAATGATGGCTCAAGGGAAAATTGAAAAAGGAGCTAAACCAGTAGAATTAGCAGTTCCAGCTAAATTATTTGTTGATGAACTAAAAAAACGTGGTTTTGATATCAAGATATCAATAACCTGAATTTCTAGTGCAATAAAGATTATTTATAACGTGATTTCTCATGGACTACCAAGCATGAATCTGGAAAATTCTAACCAATTAACTCGGTTCTGATAAAATTTTATAAATCAGAATTATCTTTATTATTAATATTTAAGAAAAGATACTAAAAATTAATAGAAGATTCATGCATGACTTAAGCAATTTTGAATGGTGATTCGAAAATGTCAGATTATTATCGAAAAAAAGCTCATACAAATGATTTAATAACTACTTTTGATGATATACTAATTCTTCCGGGATACACGAGATTTAGTCCCGGTGAGGTGGATATTTCGTCAAAATTAGGAAATAAATATCATTTTAATTTACCAATTATGTCTGCTGCGATGGATACTGTCACAGAGGAAGGAATGGCAATCAAAATGGCTTTATTGGGAGGGTTGGGAGTACTTCATCGTAATTGTTCTTATGAAAAACAGTTAAAAATGGTTCGTTATGTGAAACGAGCACGATCATTTGTCATTGAAGACGTAGCAACCATTTCACCAGATGAACCAATATATAAAGCAAAATCTTTCATGGAAAATTATGGAATCAGCGGAGTGGTTGTCGTTGATGATAAGGATAACGTTTGTGGAATATTCACTAAGCGAGACATTCCATATTCAGAAGAAGATTGTAATAATGGGCATGTTAAAGATTTTATGACGAAAAACGTTATCTCTATCACCCCAGATGGTTCTCGAGAACAAGCTTTAGAGCTTTTATATAAAAATCGAATTGAAAAATTGCCCATCATCGAAAATGGTAAGTTAAAAGGATTGATTACTACTAAAGATTTAAAACCAGAATTTCCTCTTGCCTCCATAGACGAAGAAGGTCGGTTATTATGCGCTTTAGCAATAAGTCCAAAATTTCCAGAATCGCTTGAGGATCAAAAAATTCTTCAAGAAATAGATCAATATACCGATATTTTTTTCATTGACGTAGCTGATTTTTATAAGGATGAAGATATTAAAGGCACGAGAAAATTAATGGAAATTTTAGAAGCAGATTTTGTTATAGGGAATATTGGAACATATGATGCCGCTGAATACATATTAACTAAATGTGATTTTTCAGAAAAGTTTATTGCACTAAAGGTGGGGATGGGATCTGGCTCAATATGTACAACTTCCATTCAAACGGGCGTAGGAGCCCCCACATTATATGCTACCGCAGAAGTCGCAGATGCGATATCGGATTACAATCCAAAAATAGGATTAATTGCAGATGGTGGTTTCAAAAATCCCGGAGATTTACCGAAAGCATTTGCCGTGGGTGCTGATATGGTAATGTCTGGTCATTTCTTTGCAGGTTGTACCGAAAGTCCCGGTTATGTGGACACGATTCAAGGAAGGAAAGTAAAGATTTATAGGGGAATGGGAAGTAAGGAAGCTCGCACCAGTAAATATATACTAGATAGGTATAGCGTGGATGCCAAAATGCTCCCAGAAGGCGTGAGTTCTTACGTACCATTCGTTGGAGATTTAGAGGGAGTAATTTTGACTTTAAAGGAAGGCTTAGCTAATGGAATGATATATGCAGGAGCCCAAAATCTTAAAGATATGAGAAAAGCGAAAATAGGCGTTATATCTCCCATGGGGCAAACAGAGGCCAGACCACATGATTTACTAGGTAAATATTAGTTCTTTATTCTCTTCTTGACCATAATAATTCTTTATTGAGCTATTTCTAATTTTAGAAAATGTTAAAAATAAAATCTTGTATTAATTATTAAAATTCTAATTGTGTGAGATAATCTTATGGTTGACGTTCGCGGTGATTTGCGATTTGCCTTTTCAACAGTTTTTGCTCCACATGAAAATTTTGATCCTAAAAATCTAAAGATTGATTCCAGAATGTTCCCTGGATTTCAAGAAGAAAGGTTCATCAATAATTTTGACGAATTAGAGAAGCAAAAAGACAGAAGAATTGTAAAAGCAGTTAAAAAAATCAAGGAAAAGATAGGAGAAAGAAGACTTAAACTAGCTCAGAGAGAAGGACCATTGAAAATATTCTTGGTTAAAAGAGGCCTATCTCCAAAGGATGTAAGTGATATTGTTGAAAAAACCAAAATGGATAACCTAGGGCTATTTTTAGAATGTATAGATCTTAAACCTAAAGAGATCGCAGATAAACTTAACATGAACAATCAAGAAGAACTCTTAGAATACATGAGAATGGCAAGAAAATCTATAGATTTGCTTAAAAATACAATAAAGGATCCAGCCAGCGTAGTAAAATCAGCTATCATGATGTGTTTTGAATTATTTCAAATTTCCAAGGATACTATTAAAAAATACGATGGTGAGGATGGAGAAATTTTATATATTGATGATTTAAGAGAAGTGAGCATTTCATTCAGGCCCAATAATGAAATAGAGGAATTGGAATATTTAGAATTCGTTGATCCCGAAAAAAGATTCGGTTTTGAAGTGGACTGGGTCATTTATAATGTAGATAATAATAGATGGATTAACATCTTACAGAAAGTAGCTGTTGTAGCTACCACGTCTCTCATGCAGTATATAATCCCTCGAGTCAGTGCAACAATCGGTTCCCTCATTAAAAATGCCATTAAACATAAGACTGATGAAATTTTAATTGCTGGATGCAACATGGATATACGACTCATATTTCATGAGTTATTGAGAGTGAACTTGGCTATTGAATATATAAAATTTCAACAATTTGAAGCAAACATATGGAACGAAGATGAAAAGCAAGCATTATTAACCGAATGTGGAAAAAATTTAATCAGAAATCCAGAAATTGTGGATAGAGGCATAGAAATAATGGGAGATATTGAAGGACTAAGAAAATAAATTTTTTTAAAAAAATCTTTTTTATGCTATTTCAAATGATTTATTTATTAACTTTTTATTAATTAAATTTTAACAAAATAAAAATATAAGTTTCTTATATTCTTAGTTTTACCTTAATAAGAAATTAAATTTGAATTAACATGAAAAGAATAGAGCGAGCCATTATAAGCGTTTTTGATAAAAAGGGAATAGTTGATTTTGCAAAAGCCTTAGTTAATGAATTTAAAGTTGAAATATTATCCACGGGAGGAACTGGAGCTTTGCTTGAAAAAAATGATCTCAAATATAAAAGGATATCTCAATATACTGGATCTCCTGAGATGTTCGACGGTAGAGTAAAGACTTTACATCCAAAAATAGAAGGCGGAATATTATATAGAAGAGATCTCCAAAGAGATATAGATGATGCAAAAAAGCACGATATACCGCCCATAGATATGGTGGTGTGCAATTTATATCAATTTAAAGAAGCAATAGAAAGACCTGATATATCGTTAGATGAAGCATTAGAAATGATCGATATTGGAGGTCCAACAATGATAAGAGCTGCAGCTAAAAATTTTCCAGATGTGATCGTCATTCCTGGTCCTGAATATTATGACGATATATTATCAGAAATGCGCAAGTTTAAGGGGGCAATAACTGAAAAAACACGAGCAGCATTAGCTCAAGAGGTTTTTACCATCATGGCGGATTATAATTTAGCAATTGCTAATTATCTCAAGGATTATTATAATCCGGATAAATTGCTTGGAAAAAACATTTTTAAAATATATGAAAAAGTACAAGATTGTAGATATGGTGAAAATTGGGACCAACAAGCAGCTTATTATCGTGATTTATCCGCTAGATATGGGCTTCAGGATTTTAAACAACTGGGAGGAAAACAAATTTCTTTTAATAATTACTTGGACATTGATTCATGCATGCAGATGTTGTTAGATTTTGGTCAGGAACACCATGTAACAGCAATTCTAAAGCATACATCTCCAAATGGAATTGCGATTGATAAAACAAATCAATTGAATTCTGTAAAGAAAGCTTTTAGTTGTGATCCACTTTCTGCATTTGGGGGTATATGGGGAGTGAATCAAACTTTAACTTTTGAGGCAGCTGATTTTATTGTAAATAAAGAGAACATATTTATTGAAGTATTACTGGCACCAAAATTCGAAAAGGACGCATTAAACATCCTTAAACAAAAGGAAAATTTACGATTACTTGAATATGGTGATTTTCTTACAAAAAGAGATGAAATATACAAGCAATTGGAGATTAGGTCTACACTTGGAGGTGCTTTAGTTCAAGAATACGATCATAAACCTGTTATAAAGAAATGGAAAGTTGTAAGTGATAGACAAGTGAACGAATCTGAAAAGGAAGCATTAATTTTTGCTTACAAGGTTTCCAAATGGGCCAAATCAAATTCTGCTTGCTTTGCTCAAACTTATGGTGACGGGATCTATACGATTGGAATTGGTGCTGGTCAGCAGAGCAGGGTACACGTTGTTAAGTTGGCCGTGCAGAAAGCAACTGAATTTGGACATGAAAATGAATTAAAAAATTCTTTCATGGGAACAGATTCCTTCTTTCCTTTTCCAGATGGATTAGAAGCAGCTGTTGAAGGAGGAGCTAAGGCAATCATAACACCTGGAGGATCGATTAGAGACGACGAAATCATTAAAAGAGCCAATGAATTGGAATGTGCGCTTGTTTTTTGTGAAAAACGCGTTTTCCGCCATTAGTGATTTGATTAATCTATACATGAATTAAAAAAGAAAAAAAATATATAAGTCCTTAATCATATCTTCTAATATTAAAAAATTCAATAAAATCATTTAACTTCATAATCTGCAAGGAATTTAATAACCTTTTAATTAAAAAATCAAATAAGCTCTGAGTTTTTGAGAGGTTCTCTATTCATATGGACTTTTTTATAAAAAATCTTGAAGAAACAGTTGATGCAATAAATAAATTACTTGATAATAATGTTAGATTGGTCAATACTAAAAGAATCCGGAGATGTAATAATATCAAATCATCAAACCGATCCAAAATAAATTTTATATGGAGAAGTTTAGAATTCCTTGCAGAAGAAGGCATTCTAGAGGAAAACGGTATCTCTAAGCCCAAAAGCTACAAGATAAGGGCAGATGAGCCTATTGATGTTAAGGAATTTATTTCTAAAATTAAAAAGAAAATTAAATAAATGAATGATTATTGATTACTACTTTTTAAATTTAAATCTTTCAATAAAGTTGCCAGTATCTGCTTTGTTTTTTCATCTTTGGGATTATTGACTAACCTCTTTTGATAAAAGATTATATTTGAATACTTTAATTCAAGCTGATTAAAGATTTTCACCCATTCATCAAAGTTTTTCAATATGTCATGTACTTCGATATCTTCTTCAAAAGATTTTATGTCTTCTTTTTTTTCTAGATCAAGCCTCTTGTAATTCCTCACGGAATACCCTTGAGAGTTTAATAATTTAATATTAGCTCTCTTTATGAAGGCATCCAAACCAACTCTCCATTTAATGTAATTATTATTAATCTTATCAATGATCTCTTGAATGATTCTTATTTCTTGTGGGTATATAGTTTCGCTTGTTTTCGTGAGAATTCTTCTTATTTTTTTAAATTCTTGATTGAAAATTTTGATATATTTATTCACCATTTTTTCAAATTCAAAGAGATAAGAATTGTAATCATTTGCGAATATTACATCCTCACTAGAAAATATGAGATTATCCTTATCGAAATTACCTTTCAAGCTTTTTTTTGAAATTAAGTCATCCAATATTTCGGTTAACAGATCAATTTCACTTTGAGTTAGTGTTTTATCATAAAATAGATCTTCGAACGAAAACATTAAACTACTATCCAGCATGAGATTTCTGATTCCTTTTTCGGTGTAAAAAAGAAGATCATCTCCGTCATTATAAAAAATTCCCTTTATTTTCCC
>SDNN01000139.1 GCA_004524425.1 Promethearchaeota archaeon | reverse complement strand
TCATTAAGCACTCTTTTAGATGAATTAAACAACAACCTACAAGTGAAACAAGACTTCGATGCCAGAATAATAAAGGATATTTATTTAGAAATGATCAAATATCCAGACATTTATTTAAATTATGTTGCTATAGAAAATAACAAACTTGTGGGCTTCATATCTTTAATATTCTATAAAACTTTTCTTCATGAAGGAGGTACTGCGCTAATTAACGAATTAATTGTAGCAGAGAATCATAGATATAAAGGTCTTGGAGAAAAACTGATAAAGAGAGCTATAAAATCTGCAAAAACAAGATTCATGGATGAAATTGAAGTGGGAACAGAAAAATCAAATCTTTTAGCTCAAAATTTATACAAAAAATTAGGTTTCAATGAAGAATATCTATTATTAGGGAAGATTTTCCCTGTAAAAAAACCAAGAAAAAGCATATCTTCGTGATCAGAACATGAGTAAAAATGAGAATGATGAGAAGTACGTGTTAATAATTGGCTCTAGCAACATGGATTTAAACATTTACTCTCAGAAGCTTCCCAAGCCAGGAGAAACGGTTACGGGAGGAACGTTCAGGCAATCATTAGGAGGAAAAGGGGCAAATCAAGCAGTTGCTTCCGCACGTTCAGGTGCTAAAACAGTGTTTATCGGAAAGATTGGTACCGATACCTTTGGAGATCAAATGCTTACTCATTTACATGAAGAAGGAATCGATATAAATCATGTGATTAAAGATAAAAAACATTCAAGCGGTGTAGCATTTATCTTGATTGATGAAAATGGAGAAAATATGATTAGCGTGGCTCCGGGTGCTAATTTTCATTTAACAAGACAAGAAATTATTGAGCATTCCCAAATCATCAAAAATGCAAGTGCCCTTGTCGTGCAAATGGAAATTCCAATCGAAACCATAGAAGAAATCTTTAAAATTGCTTCTGAGGGAAAGGCTATAAAAATTCTAAATCCAGCTCCGCTAAAACCGATTCCAAATGAAATTTTACGGGATATTGATATAATCGTACCGAATGAAGGAGAATTGGTAAGGTTAAATTCTTTATTAGCATTACCAGATATTAAAGAAGAAGGAAATAATAGAATCGTTGAAATTTCAAAAAACATTGCTAAACTGGGACCCAAGTGGATAATTACTACTTTAGGAAATCGAGGATGCTTAATATATGATCGTAAAAAAGATAAATCAGCAAGCATACCTACAATTAAAGTTGAAGCAGTAGATACTGTAGGTGCTGGTGATTGTTTTAATGGAGTTCTTGCAAGTAAATTATCAAGAGGGGACTCAATTATCAATGCTGCAAAATATGCCATCGCCGCATCTTCGATAGCAGTTACAAGAAAAGGTGCGCAAGAATCAATGCCTCACTCTAACGAGATTGAACTACAATTTAAAAAAATGAATTCTAATTAAACAAAAAGTCCTATTTTATTATGAATGAAACCATTCTCGCGCAAAGAGGAACTGTTCTGAGAAAGAATGGTCCTCGTCAATTAACTCTTTCGATTGATAAAAAATATTTAAATGACATTTTTCTCATTAATCATACTCGTTTCATAACAGCAAATATACATTCTTCCGATTTGATCATAAATCCTCATTGTTGCTACATGGCGATCAACAATGGAATACAGGCTGTCGAGGTAGAATATAATATTGATATCAGTGATCATGAAATAATTCATGATCCATACAAATATGAAAATTCAGAGAAGGTTAATCTTAAGGAAGAATATATAAAGCGAAAATTTAATGTTCCTGATGGATATATCGATACGTTGCCTAAATGGTATAGTTTCAAATTTACCTACTCAGACTACAATCTAATTTTCATAAAACCAGAAATGGCCATTTCCATTCAAAAACATCAGACAAGAAGTGAAACGTGGGAAGTTTTATTTGGTGAACCAATTATAATATCTGGTAATAGAGTATACTATTATGTAAAAAATGAAACAACAATCCAACATGATGAAGGCACGTTTCATTCAATCATCAATCCTAATAAAAAACCCGACAAATTTGTACTTATTAAAGAGCAATGGAAAGGCAATTTTGATGAAGCGGATATAAAAAGAGTATTCAACCCTAATAATTATCAGTCATGATTATTTTTCAATGAAAATTATTTCCAATTTATGAGATAAAAATTCAAAATCCATGACTTGCTCGAAATTTCACGTGACTCCTTTTAAATTTTTTGCTTTTTTCTTCTTTTCTTCAACTATCTTATAATAAAATTAAAATTTAATAGATAACTTATTGACTAATATAAGAAGATTATTAAGGAAAAAATCACATTTTCCAGTGAAAGAATCACGTAATTTGGTGTAATAATGGCTCCCGAAGAAGAAGATAATGAAGAAGAATTAGAAGAAATAGAAGAAGAAATAGAAGATAATGAAGAAGAACCAGAAGAAATTGAGGAAGAAGAAGATACGGCTGAGGAAGAAGAGGATTTAGACAAAGATGCAGAATTAGACCGGCTAAGATTTCATTATCGCGGATTCACGCTTGATGAATTGAAAAAAATGAACATGGATCAATTCATACAATTACTACCTGCACGAGCAAGACGCTCTCTAAAACGCGGCCTACCTCCAAGACAAAAAAAACTATTGGAAAGATTAAGAAGAGCCTATCGAGCAAAAAAGCGCGGAAAAGATCTTTTAACTCGTACTCACGTAAGAGACATGATCATATTTCCAGAAATGGTAGGCTTGAAAATTGGCGTCCATAATGGATTAAGATTTGAGACCGTAGAAATTAAGCCAGAAATGATCGGTCATTATCTGGGAGAATTTGCAATGACAAGAAGGCCCGTATCCCACGGGAGTCCTGGGATCGGAGCAACACGGAGTTCCAAATACGTTCCCCTTAAGTAAAATTGAAATTGAGTGAAAAAATCAAAATAAAATCTTAAATTGATAAAAATGCCGACCTGGAATTATTCATTTGTAGAAGAAAAATACGATCGAGAAAGATTAGCCAAAGCTTCTGGTCGAGATTTGAGAATTAAACCAAAACACGCAAGAGAAATATGTGCAACGATCAAAGGAATGAAAATAGAGCAAGCTAAATACTATTTAGAAAAAGTAATAAAATTGGAACGTTCGGTACCATTTAGACGCTATAAAAAAAAGCAAGCGCATAAAAAAGATCTGAAAGAGTTTAAATGGTACGCGGGAAGGTATCCCATAAAAGCTGCAGCAAGAGTGTATGAAATATTGACTGCCGTGGAATCAAATGCTGAATATAAGGGATTAGATACTGATTTATGTAGAATTATTCATGCCGCTGCCAATAGGGGAAGAATAATAAAACGTTTCATTCAACGCGCTCACGGAAGGTCCACACCAAGATATAAACATCTTTCGCATGTAGAAATTGCAGTATATGAATTTCCTGGATAAATAATAAATGAGCTTCGAATTAAAATAAAATTAAATTGAAAAGAGATAATAAAATCAAAATGAATGGTGATATTGATGCCCCTCTCTAAACACTTCATTAAGCAAATGGAAGTTGCTCAAGGTGAAATAGAGCAGGGCATCAAACTGATGCAGATTAATGAGTATCTGAGATCTGAACTGGTTCGGGCGGGTTTTGCGGGTATAGACCTACAAAAAACCCCTCTTGGAGTAAGAATAACGCTTAAAACAAGCCGACCCGGGCTTGTGATAGGTAAGGGCGGGAAAAGAATCCAAGAGATAACCGATGTCCTCGAAGAGAAATTTGGGCTGGAAATTCTGGGCTAGCTACTAGCTCAGATCCTATTGCCCCAAATAGAAGTAGAAGAAGTCGAGGAACCAGACCTTAATGCTCAAATAATGGCTGAAAGGCTTGCTTACAGTTTAGATCGAGGTAGACATTACAGGAGAGCGGGATATTATATTCTCCGCAAAATAATGGATACTGGAAAGGCCTTAGGAGCTGAAATTAGAGTCAGCGGTAAAGTAACCTCACAAAGAGCCAGAACACAGATCTTTCGAGCAGGAACCATGAAAAAAAGTGGTCAACCCGCGCAAGAAGCAGTTGATAAAGGTGTTGCTCAATGCATACAAAAAAGCGGAGTGCTCGGGGTTTTAGTAAAAATCATGCGGGCAGGTTATAAAACTGGCGATGGAATAAGTATTGATGAGGAGGCTTTGGAAAAGGTTCAAACAAAACAACAAGCCAAAGAAGCTAAGGCTAAGAAAGAAGTTGTGGAAATCGAAGAAGAAGAAATAGAAACTGAAATCGATGAAGAGATCGAGGAAATCATAGACGAAGTAGATGAAGATGAAGTAAAGGAAATTTCTTTAGAATCGAGTGAAAAAAAATAATATCAAAAAATATGTGAATCAAGATGAAAATTCTTAATGCGAATCAAATTCGGAATATGGCCAAGAGAGAAAGAGACAGAGCTCTGCTGGATTTACGAGAAGAATTGATGATGCTTTACTCTTCACAGACTGGAGGTGGAATATCGGACAATCCAGCAAAGGCAAAAATGTTAAGAAAACAAATCGCCCGAATTCTTACCATCAATAACGAAGAGAAATTGGAAATCTCAACTGGACCATGGATAGAAGAAGAGGAAGAATGGGAAGAAGTGGAAGAAGAAGAGTATTGGGATGAAGAAGAATGAAAGTAAATCCAAAACATTTAATACATCACGATTTGATTGGAATTAGGGCTCAAGCTAAAACAAAATCAAATTCTAAAAATAAGCAATTTAAAGATATTGGTACCATTATTGATGACACCAAAAACATGTTAATTGTTCAAAAGGAAAATTTAGTCAAAAAGTATATTAAAAAGGATCACGTATTTCGCTTCAAAATTTTTCAAGAAAATAATACTGATCATGAATATTTATTAGAAGTAGAAGGAACTAAAATTGTAGGACGTCCGGAAAATAGATTAAGAAATTTGAGTAGAAAGAGATGGATGAGATGAGTAGAAATATAGGAGTACCGGGAGTTAATCCTCCAAAGAATGAATGTAATGATGATTCATGTCCTTTTCATGGGACGACGAGAATTAGAGGTAAAATTACCAAAGGTGTGGTTGTCTCTAAGAAATCAAGAAAAACTGTCATTATTAGACAAGATTATGTTCAATTCGTGAAAAAATATCAAAGATATGAACGGCGCAATGCGCGCTTAGCCTGTCATTTACCCGAATGTTTAAGAACAGAAATTAATATTGGAGATTTAGTGAGGGTTGGAGAAAGCAGAAAAATTTCCAAGACTAAGGCGTTCATAGTATTAGAAAAAATTGCGGGTGGTGTGGCCTAATGGGTACGAGAAGAAAATCTGGTAGAAAAAAAGTTGCTAAACCAAGAACCAGTGCCGGATTAAATAACGGTTCAAGAATCCTCATTGCAGATAATTCTGGAGCTAAAATAGCAGAAATCATAAATGTTGAACATGGCAAAACCCGGTTAAGAAGATTGCCTAAAGCAACTGTCGGTGACGTATGTACTGTCACGATCAAGAAAGGCAGACCTGAACTGAGGGGAAATATTTTAAAATGTGTCATCGTGCGTCAAAGAATGATTTATAGGAGAATTGATGGCACGAGACTATGTTTTGAAGATAATGCGGGAGTAATAATAACTAAGGAAGGCGATCCTAAGGGTACGGAGATTAGGGGCCCTATCGCAAGAGAGGCTGCTGAAATGTTTCCAAGGCTCGCGTCCATATCATCATTAATAATATAATAATCAACTGAAATGTGAAAAAAATGAGAATTAAGTCAAAAAAACCAAGTAAGCAAAGAAAAGCTCTTTTTAATCATAAAAATCATCAGAGATCTAAATTGTTAAATTGTCGATTGGCAGATTTCCTAAGAGATGAATATGGTGTGAGAAGAGTACCCCTTAGGGTGGGAGATTCTGTAAAAATTACCAAAGGAGAGTATAGAGATTTCGAGGGAGAAGTACTCGAAATAACCAAGGATTTACGTGTAAAAGTAAAAGAGGCGGTCTTTGAAAAAACGGATGGCACCCAATTCCATCCGTCAATCCATGTATCTAATTTAGTAATTACTAAATTTAGAAGCGAAGGAAAACGCATGGACGGGTGGCGTGCCAGCATTATTGAACGTCAAGCCGCATTTTGGGAAGAGGATTACATGGCTCCCAAAAAGACAAAACAAAAATTAGATAAGGAGGAGAAATAAATGACTAGGCATGGTGGACAGAAGAGAGTTAAAAGATTGAATACACCTAAGTATTTACAAATCAAAAGAAAGCATGGAACGTTCCTTGTCAAACCTTCATCGGGACCTCATCCTTCTAGATTTTGCCTCACTTTATTGCATGTTGTTCGCGACTTGCTTAAAGTTGCTGATGATCATAGAGAGGCTAAGAAACTCATTGGTAGGGGATATTTTAAAGTTGACGGGAGGATAATAAGGGATAAATCATTCCCTTTGGGTTTAATGGACGTTCTTAGTATCGAAAAAATGAAAAAATATTATAGGATTCTTCCCGATTCTCATTATGGGTTAATTTTACATGAAATTTCTGAAGATAAAAGTAATTTTAAATTATGTAGAATTAATCAAAAAAAAACCGTTAAAGATGGACATGTTCAATTAAATCTCCATGATGGAAGGAATATATTAATTCAAGTAAAAGATCCTAAAAATCCAAAAGAAGATAATTATAATCGCATGGATGTACTGAAAATCAGCATCCCCGAACAAGATATTCTTAAAAAACTTGAATTCAAAGAAGGACAATTAGCTCTTATCATGAGTGGAAAGAATATCGGACAGGTAGGTAAAATAATTTCCATTAAGAAATTATTCGGTCCAAATGCAAGTACCGTTTCTATTGAAGATGATGGAGAGCATACAGAAACATTATATGATTACACCTTCATAATTGGAGAGGATCAATCAGAAATAAATTTACCAAAATTAAATAATAGTTGAATGAAATTTAAAGGTGGAAAGTATTATGGCATCCAAAGCTAAAAAGTCAAAAAAAGGAGCAGTTAATGAATTTGATAAAGTATGGGAAAACCCCATGAAACGCCCCTTTTTAGAAAAAATAGTATTAAATATTGGTGTTGGCGCAGGAGGAGAAGAGTTAGAACGGGCTGCAACTGTATTAGAAACCATTAGCGGACGTACTCCCTTGAAGACCATTTCCAAAAAAAATGTAAAGGAATTTAACTTGAGAAAAGGACGACCAATCGGGTGTAAAGTAACGGTAAGGAGGAAAGAGGCTGAGAAACTACTTAAACGCCTTTTAATAGTTCAGAACAATAAGATCTTGAGGAAATCTTTTGATAATTACGGTAATTTTGGTTTTGGAATCACCGAACACATAAGTATTCCAGGCATAGAATATGATAATCTTTTAGGAATTTGGGGTTTAGACGTGGTCGGAAGAATTGTAAAACCTGGAATGAGAGTAAAGTATAGAAGAAAAGGGCGTTCTAAAGTGTCAAAAAATCATTATGTTAGTAGAGCTGAAGCCCAATACTTCTTAGAAAAAAATTTTGATGTTGAAATAGTAGATAGATTAGAATTAGATTATATTTAATAAAGGAGGATATAGTATTGCCACAAGCTAAAGGCAGGGGTAAAGGTTCAAGGGAATGTCGGCGTTGCCATACCCATAGAGGTATCATTAGACGCTACGGCCTTAATTTATGCCGTCGATGTTTTTATGAAATTGGTA
>SDNN01000138.1 GCA_004524425.1 Promethearchaeota archaeon | reverse complement strand
TGTGCGTGCAACAATGCCCGGAGGGTGCAATTACATTACGGAAGACAGAGCTTAGGAGAGTTTTTATTCCGACTCCCAAAGTTGATGTATCTGATTAAACCATTGAATTTGAATATAATAAAATTTTTGGAAAATCAGTTTATCCCTTTAATTAATTGAAAAGGAAATTTCCTCATTATAATATATTTTTTCTATCATCAAATTTATATTACATATTTTCTATTATTTTTATGGTATGACAACTATTTCTGTTTCCTTAGATGAAGAATTAATAGAATGGTTAGATCAACTTGTTAAAAGTGGCGTTATTAAAAATCGATCTGAAGCGGTTCGGGGGGGAATTTTTTCATATATACGAGAACGATTGGGAATTCGGTCGAGAGAAGAATTATGGGAATATTTAAAGCAGAAACAGAAGAGGCCGCTTCAGAATGGAGTAGAAGCAATCCGCACGGTGCGAGAGGAAGAATAATGGCTATTTACATTGACACAAATGTGTTTTATAATGCTTATTGCCCAATTGAGGATAGACTTGCTGCAGATTGGCTTTTAAAGCAAATTGAAGCTGAATTTCCTGGAATCACTTCTGAGTGGACAATTGCTGAAATGTTTCGAGCATTCAAAAAACAAGTTAATTTGGATAGAATTGGAGAAAAGGATGCCCAAATAGCCCTAGATTTGTTTTTAAGCCAAATAGGTGAGTATGCTCAAAAAGAGAAACTTATTTTGGTACCTGTAAAAATGATCCTAATCATGGCTAGTCGAAAGTTTATATTCTCTCAAAATCTTTATGCTGCAGATGCAATCCATATAGCATGCGCAACTAATGTAAAAGTCGATGCTTTCATCACATTTGACAGCGATTTCAAAAAGTTAACGAAAATCCCGATACTTAATCCCTCTGATGATAAATTTAAAGATTCTATTAAAAAATTAAAAGTAAAATATCTCAAAAAGTAGATTTTGATCTTTCATAAATCCATATCTAAGAATCTATTTTAATCATTAATTATTCAACCATTTTTAAATTCAATAGGTTTAGTGGCTTTTTCTTTAAAACTTTATTTTTTAAATAAATTTTTTTGGTCTATTTCTTTTACAGAAAAGTAAATAAATGAGTTTATGATCATTATTAATAATTCAATAAAATATAATAAAATTACAAGGAGGGTGTTTAATGCCAAAATATATTGTAATTCATCCCATGAAAAGAAGAGCTTTAGAAGGAATATTAAAACTCGCTCCCGAGAAGAATGTAGTGTTTAAAACCTTAAAATCAAATTGTTCGGAGGATGCCGATTGGATAAGAAGCTGGATTGTACCTGAACAGGAAAAGTTGTACTGTGAGTGGAATGCAAAAGATCCCGAGTCAATCCATGAAGTATTTGAAAAAAGTGGAGGAGTAGTAATAGAAGCAATTCATGAGATGCATGTCGTTGAAGGTAAAGATTTCAGTAAAGAAATGGAAATAGAGGCTTATTAGCTAACCATTGAATTTAAAAATTTCTAAGCTTTCCTAGGTTATTAGAAATTTTTTGAGTATTATTTAAGTTCTCAAATAATAAACCTAATGTTTGTCTAATTGTATAGTTATTTAAATCATTATATGATAGAGATTAATTGATTTTAATTAGATTAGGAATTCTAGCGAATCTTTTTGTTTAGAATTAATAAGATTGATTTTTTATAGTATATTATTATATTTAGTTAAGCATTTTGAGTTTATAGTCTTGGAGAAAGAAATATTATTCTATTCCTTGGTCATATTGATTTGTCATAATTATGCGTCGATATTGTCACGGGATCGTGACAAACATTTAAATATGCATGTGGGTTATTAAGATCATAAGCAACAATTTAAAAAAAATAGAATTCAGCACGGGGTTTAGTACCAAGTTCAATTAAGAGATTATGATAGATGATTTTGGACCGAACTGCCTGGGAAAACAAAAATCTCTCTTGATAAAATACTAAACTCAAATAAATAACTTAATAAAATATTAAATATTGGAAGGTGAACGAAAATTATGGAAAATGATAAAGTTTTCTCAAAGGGAATTATATTAGATAACGGAACGGGAATCACCAAAAGCGGTTTTGCGGGAGAGGATCAACCTCGTTCAGTTTTTCCCACGTTAATCGGCAAGCCAAAATATGAAAACATCTTTCCTGAATATAAGCATTTTACACGAGATTATTACATAGGGGAGGAAGCAATGGAGCTCAAGGGATTAATGCATCTCAATTTTCCGATTGAGCATGGCGTGGTGGATGATTGGACGTCCATGGAAAAGATTTGGCATTACACGTTTTACACGGATCTGAGAGTGGATCCTTCAGAACATCCTGTACTATTAACCGAAGCGCCATTGAATCCGCGACAAAACAGAGAAAAAATGGGGGAGATCATGTTTGAGACTTTTAACGTGCCAGCATTATATGTTGCCACTCAGGCCGTGTTATCTCTTTATGCTTCAGGTCGTACGACGGGTTGTGTGATTGATATTGGAGATGGAGTGTCACATATTGTACCCATTTTCGAGGGATTCGCGTTGTCTCACGCCATAGAAAAGATTGATCTTGCGGGAAGGGATATTACCACGTACTTGCAGAGAATGTTGCGCCAGAGGGGTGTGTCCTTGATATCTTCAGCAGAAAAGGAGATAGTACGAGATATTAAGGAAAAGCTCTGCTACGTGGCAATGGATCCCGAAAAAGAGATGTTACTTTCCAAAAAGGTGGCAGGAATGGAAAAAAGTTTCATGCTGCCCGATGGAGAGACGATAAGCGTGGGGGTCGAGAGGTTTTTAGCTCCAGAGGTGTTTTTCAATCCTTCTGTAGTTGGTAAGGAACTCGATGCGCTGGATGACGTGGTAGTAGGAGCCATTAATGAATGTGACGTGGACTTGCGAAGGGATCTATATAGTAATATTGTCTTATCTGGAGGTTCCACGATGTTTCCAGGAATCAAAGAACGATTAACGAAAGAAATAAAGGAACAAATTCCAGATTCCGTGGATGTTCGGATTGTCGCCCCTCCAGAAAGAATGTATTCCGTGTGGATAGGAGGTTCTATCTTGGCATCATTGAAAACATTTCATAAAATGTGGATAACCCGGCGAGAGTATAAAGAAATGGGACCGGCGATAGTCCATCGATGTTTTTAAGCAAACTCGAGGTGAATTATTTGGTAATCATCAAGATTGTTGATGGAATTCCCTGCATTGTCTTATCTGAAAACAACATGGACATCATTAACAAGTCTGGGCAAAAAACCACTAATGTCATCTTAGGAAAGGATTTCACTGAAATTCAGCGTTCAAAAGAAAGAAAAGAGATGCCCAGATTGATGGATGAATTGAAACTGAGATTTAAAAATGCTCGCTTATAATCTAACAAAAGCTTAAGAGAGTTTTCAAGTTAAAATATTATAACTAAAAATTTTTTTTTTTAATATTATTAGGAAATGAATTTCAATACCTAAATGAGTAAAAATTCACGTAAAATGATAGACTACAAGACTATTTCCCAATCATTATTGGATTCTAAATCAAAGATAAATGCAGTAGTTCTCATGGAGATCACCTTAGAGAGAGATGATAAAGGAAATGTAATTAATATCATACCGTCTATAGTTTATTCCACAAAAAATTGGGACCTATCGAATGATTTAGAGGAATTAAGTTCAGCTTGGTTAGAAATGAAAGAAAGAAGAATTACAATTGCTGGTGTAGAATACGTCATTCTTCAAATCACTCCCGAGCGCTTTATTGCCACTAACTTGAATGATAAAGGAAGTGTTGTGGGTTTCAAGGATGACGAAAGAATGATATTTTGTAGGATCCAAGCTGAGGGTAAAATAACGGATGGATTAGTTGACGCTGCAAGAACAGTTTTAGATCTTAGTTCAAAAGAACCGTATCTTAAACCAGAGACATCATTAGGCAGGGTTGAGGAATTGAAATGGGCGACTCCACGGATTTTACTTGACGATACTAATAATTTGCAGGAATTAGGACTGCTTAGATTCGGATTAAGCATAGAAGAGGCGCAAGTATATTTAGCTTTTCTAAGAAAAGGCAAGGAAGGTGATTCGGTGGGCAGTATAAATGAAGAATTGGACATTAAGAGAACCACGATTTATCGCATTTTGGAGCGTCTCATTGATAAAGGTTGGGTTGTGAAGCTTCCAGAACCAGATCAACGTGCTCAATCATTCATCGCAAGACCATTAACCAGCATACTTGATGAGAGAATCGCGCAAAGAGAAGAGGAACTAAAGATTCTAAAGAGTTTTCGTTTCGTGATGGGTGATTCCTTGGAGAATGGGTGGATCGATCTGGCCGAGATAGACAAGGATTCCAAATCATTATTAGAAAAAGGTTTAAATTTCAAGACTCTTGGCATCACAGGCGAGGAAAAAGATTGTGGTCTATTAATTTTTGAATATAGCAGCTCTATAGGGCATGATGTCTTTAATAAAGCCGCGCTTCAGTTAGCATGTGAAAGATTGAAGTTAAGCACTCAAATTGATGAGGATATCGAGGAATTTACTAATCCTGATCTTGAGGACCTCAAATTTGAGAATACCAAGATTCGCGAATATTCAGGAGCAATCATGTATATAAAATTTAGGGAAGGAAGTAAAACTGCAAAAATGATTGGAACCGAATGGATAATTGCTGCGAAATTAGTTGCCATTCCCATGGAAAATAAAATCCATGTTATTTGGGGTTCAGAAGAGAAGTTTCCAATTCTAATGAATATAATCTTGAAATTAGAATAAAGAGGATAAGCTATGACGGCGCAAATTCCTGACAGCCTCATACATGAAGGGGAAGAGTTTTCCATTGTAGGGGTTAGGGGGAAAGGATTGTACCGCCCTGAAGATTTTGGCATGAATTCTTATTCTAGATGTACTGCATGTTGGCGAGGTCACGTAATGAGATACATCTTAATTGATGATAATTTAGTTTTAGATAGGATTTTGTTAAATGCAGAAAATCCTCCGAATATTAATGGTGTTGAACCCCAAAAGATTAGGGAAGTCGGTACTTCAATTTTTGATTTTTCTTATAATAATTTGAATTTAAAAGCTAACTTTACGGGAGGAATCTTGTTGGCAAAAGATTTCATTGACGAGATGTACGTCCACATGGGCTTTCAGAGACCAATAGCCTATAGGACGGTAATTGAGATAAAATTAGAAAATGGATTCGTGATATCAACAAGGGATTTATCGAAAAAAATGGAAGAATATCGATATAAAGATAGTTCGAAAGGTGCTAAACCCTTATCGAATTCTAGTCAGGATATTGAAAATTGGATTAAAAGTACCTTTTCCCTTGATTATTAATTATCTTTACATATGTCACAAAATAAGCACTTAATCCTTGTGGTCTAATCATTTTGTTCTAGTTAAATTTAAATATTTATAAAACAAGCTAGTTGTAATAACATTTATCTTAAGAGGTTTGAGAGAAATTGGCAATTGATGCAAGCATTGTGATAAATGGTCTTTTTAGTCTTCTCTTTGTGGTCTTCTCTTTAATTATTGGTCTAAAAATTGCGTTAAAATATAAAGAGATTAAACAGAGGGTATTTCCTCTGATTGGGATAAGTTGGTTTGTAATGAGTAAACCATGGTGGGGTTCGTCGATTAGTTTTTTAGCTTATCTATTTAATGGAGTAGGAATACCATTATTTTGGTACATCTTGATAACTTTTTCCTTTATCTCAGTGATCTTAATTTTATGGCTGATAGCGTTAAACGACCTAACGCAAATTAAAAATTTTAAGGTCATATACATTATTTTTATCATCTACGCGGTAATTTTTGAGTCTTTGATTCTTTATTTCTTATTTACTGATATATCAGTCTTAGCCGTGATGATTGATCCGGTAAATGTGGATTTGGGTTTATTTCTCATCATTTATTTGCTCATAGAATTGATTATATTTATCATATCCGGTCTCTTTTTTTCGATCATATCTTTAAAGTCTGAAGAGCCTAAAGTGAAATTAAAAGGAAAATTCTTGTTATTAGCATTTCTGATATATCTTATCGGAGCGGCATTAGAAACTATCTTGTCTTTTCCACCGTTTAGATTGATTCTAATAATAAGTGCACTTTTTTTCTACATTGGCTTCATGATGCCCGAGGTAATTGAAAAGAAGTTTCTAAAAGGAAGTTAAATAATCTTATTTTTTTATTTTTTTACATGATATTGAATTCGAAAGATTTTTACCATTTGACATGAATTAGGAACTATCTTTTATTATTTTAATAAGTTTAAAAGATATAAATATTGAAATTTAAGTAAGTCTAGGAAATAGGGATTTTATGAACGATGACTGAAACTGAAAAGGTTAAAAAAATTAGGACCGCCTGTCCAGCACATTGTGGTATAGATTGTTGTGGAATTTTAGCCCATTTGAAAGGAGATAAGGTAATCAAATTGGAGCCTGCTGAATTTCCATTAAAAAGAGACAAAAGAATATGTTTGAGAGGTCTTTCAAGTCTCGAAATCACGTATCATCCAGATCGGTTAAAATATCCCATGAAAAGAGTGGGAGAACGAGGGGAAGGAAGATTTGAAAGGATTACATGGGATCAAGCTTTTGATATCATTACTAATAATTTTAAAAAAATCGCGAAAAATCATGGATGGAAATCAATAGGATGGGTATTAGGGGGTCCAGGAGCGGGACAAACTAAATTCGGAGCATACTTAAGACTTGCAAGTCTTACGCAGTCAACACGCGTGAGTGCTTGGGGATATGGCGATGCAGGCTTGCCATGTGGCAGTCGTGTCATATTTGGCAGTCAGTTTCCTTACATTTATCTTTTTGGAACTTTCTGGCAAAGAAAATTTCCTGAACTTTTGATAATATGGGGAACTAATCCTGCTGAATCCATGCCCCTTCAGACAATGAGAAAAGTGCTGGATGCAAAAGAAAAGGGCACGAAAGTGGTCGTAATTGATCCCCGATTTACAGTTACAGCTTCAAAAGCAGATGTCTATGTTGGTCTCAAGCCTGGAACTGACAGTGCTCTTGCCTTGGGGTTAATGAACGTTATTTTTGAGAAAAATTTGCATGATGTTGATTTTATTCGAAATGAAACAAATGGATCATTTTTAGTGCGTAAAGATAATGGGAAGTTCTTGAGGGGTAAGGATATTGGTGATAAAAAAGAAAATGCGTATATCGTGTTTGATCAAAAATCTAATTCTGCGAAAAAACTCAGACGTTCGATAATTAAATCCGCTTCAATCACGGGAAGTCATGCAGTAAATGGAATTGAATGTGAAACGGCATTTCAATCGTTAATGAATTTGGCAAGGCAATATCCACCTGAAAAAGTTCAGGAAATCACGGGTGTTTCAGCAGATTTAATTAAATCACTAGCAGAAAAAATTGCTATGACAGAAACGGTAACTTTTTTTACTTACATGGGTTTTACGAGAACCTACCATGGAGATATCTCTTTAAGAGGTTTAGCGACAGTAGCAAGTGTTACGGGACATGTTACCACGTCATTTAGCTCTGGGTATGTCCCGGCTATATTAAATTGGGATCCATTCCTCAAAGCAAATCCAGATAAACCCACCTTTCATCGATTGGGAATATTAAATCTTTATAATGCTGTGATAAAAGGGCAACCATATCCAATAAAAGCCGTGTGGTTTG
>SDNN01000015.1 GCA_004524425.1 Promethearchaeota archaeon | reverse complement strand
TTAGTGGAGAATGCTAATAATGCTAATGCATTTTCACGAATGGGAAAATTATGAGGGATTTTAGAGCCAATTGGAAATCCATTACGATCAAATAAAATCCCCGCAACAAAATTTGGAAATATTCGTTCTATTTCTAAGAGAAAGTAATTAACCTCAGATTGTCTTATTATTTTCTCCATTTATAGCTCACTTAACCCATAATTTGTTTATATAAAAATAAAGTAGAAAAAGAGCATCATTAAGGCATGTGTTATGAACGTATTATTTTTTTTACCTAATTTAAAAAAAATTCCAATTACAAAAATTTAGATTTAAATTTCATAAGTAATTTTCTTAAGTAATTTACTTGATTTAACCAACTAATAATAAATTTTAAGAAAAATATAGAGTTGAATTAATTGGCTGGTAAGAAAGGAAACGTGCAATGTATAAATGATGAAATATTAGAGAAGTTGTCCCTAAAAAATCGCAACAAATTCTTGAATAATAATTTAATGAGTATTCTCAAACCAGAGCATTTTAATTTTCTTAAGCAGGCTCAAAAATTTTATGAAAGGTTTGAAAAGAAGAATGAGATCACTCATCAAGAGGATTTTTATGAATGGATCCCCGTTTTAGGAAAGGAAGGGTTAGTTTCTCGAGTGAATAGATTTGATGAAATAGGATTAAATTTAGAACCTTATGGTATCACAACCGAATTCATTCGAGCATTAGCGACTGATTTTTTTGACCCCCAATTGACCATGGGAATGGGTGCTTCAGTACTTGCCATAAATCCCTTGATGCTTCACCATGAAAATGTGGATATAAGACTCCGAGCTTTGAAAGAATTAGTCATGGGAGAGAAAATTGGGTGTTGTTGCATTACGGAACCAGAGAGAGGTTCTGATGCAGTTCACATGCTGACTAATTGTGAGGAGCAAGGTGATGGGAGTTTTTTAATTAATGGACAGAAAATTTATCAAACAAATGGTTCCAAGGCACATTGGGCGATAGTTTATGCATGTACTGAGAAAAACAATGGTAATACGATGGCACAATTTTTAGTTGATACTTCTTGGGAAGGATGGAAAGCAGAAAGAGTGAATATACCATGGACTCCACGAATGCATGTTGGTAAAGAGACATTTACTAATTTAAGAGTCCCTAAGGAATGTATTTTAGGGCCTCCAGGTCAAGGAAGAGAACATCTTTTTGAGGGATTGAATTTAGAAAGATTAGGTATTGTCGCTCTAAACATAGCTGAAGCCTGGAATGCAATTACTCATGCAATAATCTATAGCAACATGCGGAAACAATTTGATTTAGAAATCCTAAAATATCAAGGAGTTGGATTTCCCTTGGCTGATCTATGGGCTCAAACAATGAATTTGACATTAGCATTTTTACACATAACCGAATTAGTTGACCAAAAAATGGAACAATTTGGCAGGAAACTTCCTAAACAATTTAATTTAGCATTAGTGGCTAATGCATCTCAATTAAAATCTCAGAGTGCTAAATTAAGTGAGAGAGTATGTTATGAATGTGTGAATTTAATGGGAGGAGCAGGTGCGTGTGATAATACCTTAATGCATGATTTATTGGGAATCTCGAGAATACAAGAAATGGGTGGTGGAACAAGGCAAATTCAGCAATACATTATGAGTTTAGCGCTAAGACAATTATTTAAAATGCTCTAAATCTACTATTTAAATGATAAAAATTAAGGTAAGCTATTTTTTTCTGAAATTATATTCAGCCTTAAAAAAAGCTTAGATATAAATAACTGATTTATTTTTTTTTTTATCAAACTTATTATATAAGAGGAAGTAATTTTAAAAATTGAAGTTTTTTAAACTTAAATCTCACAGAAGATTTTTAGAATCTATTCAAGATTTCAATCTTATTGCTTCAATATTGTCTCTTCTTCTCTTAACAATGACCATATTTTTCATCATATTAGCCCCGCTATTTCTTATTTCCTTTATTTTTAATCTCAATGCATTTTATTCTTTTAAACATGATGATTACAAAAAAGGAGTGAATGATAATTGTAAAATTATTTTTCCATTACATTGTGTTAATTTTAGCTTAATTTTAATGGTTTTTGGCCTTTATCTTTTTTGGTATCTTAAATTTGGAGGACTGTATTTATTAGCAATCCTCCTGTTTTATTTAATATTGCCTATATCCTTTTATCCCTTTGCCCATTCATTAGTGATTTTTATTAATAGAAAAAAATTAACGAAAATTTTAGATAACATAATAGAGTGCTTAAAATGTAATAATGAAATAAATTATTCTTATAATTTTTGCCCTTATTGTGGAGCAAAGCAAAAAAAGGCTAAGTAAATTATCATTAACTCTTATTTCAAATATAGAAAAAATTTTAAAAAAATTAAGAAATTTTGAAGATTTAAATTATTTTTTTTTTAAAGAAATTCCTAAGTTCAAATTTTCGATTAGTTCACTGAATCTATTACGTATTGTAACTTCAGTAACTTGCGATATTTTTGCAATTTTTCTCTGAGTCCTTCTTTCCTTGCACAAAATTGAGGATGCATATATTGCAGCAGCACAAACACCAGTAGGGCCTCGTCCTGAGGTCAGTCCTCTTTGCTCCGCCATTTTAATAATCTTTTTCGCAATTTGCTGACACTGCTGAGATAAATTCAATTCACTAATAAATCTAGTAAGAAAATCCAATGGCTTGGTTGGATTTAAATTCAAATTTAATTCTTTTGAAATGAATCTGAAAGAACGTCCTATTTCTTTCTTATCAACACGTGCTACCTCCGCAATCTCGTTTAATGTTCTGGGTACTTTATACATTCGACAAGCAGCATAGAGACTAGCAGCAGCTACACCTTCAATGCTCCTCCCCCGTATCAGATGAGCTTCGACTGCATCTCTATAAATCTTTGCAGAACACTCTCGTAAATTTTTTTGAAGATCTAAATTAGATGCCATTCGATCCAATTCAGATAATGCAAATGTCAGGTTTCTTTCAGTTGCATCAGAGACTCTTATTCTACTTTGCCATTTTCGTAATCTATAGATTTGTGCTCGCAATTTTGCGGGTATTTCTTTGCCAAAGATATCCTTGTTTTTCCAGTCTATCATCGTGGATAATCCTTTATCATGAATCATGTAAGTCATTGGCGCTCCTGTCCTTGTACGTTTTTTCTTTTGATCGGCATCAAATGCTCGCCATTCTGGACCTCGATCAATGTATCTCTCAGATGCAATTAAACCACAATTTTCACATACCAAAAGGCCCCGATTTTCATCATAAGAAATGGAATTTCCACATTCCGAACAATTTTTACAATCTTCATATTGTTCCGGCGCGTTCTTATCGATGGTGAGTTTTACTTCTTTCCGACTTGAAATAATATACACCTTTTTGATGGAAATTTAATTTTTAGGAAATTTTTAACAATCTTGATTAGACTTTTACATAAATTTCATTATCTGGGTTAAATTCTTCATTTTTAAGAGTCTTGATAGAGATAAAGGGTAAATTAATCGGTCCAAATATTTCTTTCACTTGTCCTAATTTCTTGTATTCTTTATTGAACACGGGCTTTTTGTATATTTTTTCAAAATCAGTAGACCATCTTTTCGCTTTAAAAATATGGTGCTTCTTGCTCTTTCCCAAATAAAATAAACTTAACTTGATCCAACCTTTCAAAAGTCGCTCATCAAGGGTGATTGAAATATGAATAAAACTGAGAAACATCTTATTTAAATATAACGTTTTTCATTACTGGTTTTTATACACAAATGACCATTATAATTACCACAAATCACGGATGCATCAAAGATTTTGATTTCAAAAAAAAAGTTGAACATAAAATAACAATAAATATTTCTATAATTTTTATTAATAAAAAAGCTACATCAGCTCTCTTTGCAAAAAATATGTTATTTTGCATTCGCATTCGTCAATTTGATCTATTTTGTAGAGATCGTTCAGATTCTGACTAAGAACGAAGTTGCGAAGTAGAGTGATCATTTTTTCATTACATTCCCGCCTTAAGCAATTATGAATACCTCTTTTTGTGCCTGCACCTGAAGGATCGGATAATATTCTCGTCCTTTTTAAAATATCTGCAGAAAGTGCTTCCTTTAAACATTCAAAGAGAGAATAAAACCATGGCGGTCGATATCTGTTTTGATACCATAAATATTCTACCAAAGAGCCTCTTTGAATGTTTACAGGATTAATAGAGATCGTATTAATATTTAAATCAATCAAATCCGTAATAGATTTCTTACAATCATCAATAGCACCAATTTCATTGATGAATGGTGGCTTAAATAATAAATATGCCTTTATTCCAATATCTTGATTTTTGCAAATCTCTACTGCTTTTAAAAAGTCAGAAAATGATAATCCCTTATTAATATAATTTTTTCTAATGTAATCATTAGTGCTTTCGATTCCGATACCTATTTCAACATATTTATTTGTAATTTCTTTAATCTCTTGTAAGTTTTCGGGCTTGATATGATCGGTTCTGGATTCCACGACAACTTCCTTTATATTTTTAATTTTATCAATTGATTCGAATATATGCTTTCTTATATTTTTTGGAACTTCTTCATCGTCAAAGAAACTGCCTGAATTAAATATCTTAAGGATGTATTTCTCATCATCCTTTTCTATTTCTTCTAATTTATCCTCTAGGGCATGATTAAATTGATTGATGATATGAAATGGTTTGACTTTATGAATATTAGAATCTTGGATATATCCACACATAGAACAACCTCCATTTTCGCCCAAAGCCCAGCTACAACCTTTAGTCTTTAAAATTATGACGATTTCCTTTCCGATTTCATTTAACAATCTCTCTGTTTTTATCCAATAGCTTACTGGTCGATCCAATTCATCATTAGTAAATACTTTTTTGCTCCTTAAGAAGCTTTGCCTTAGATGAACAATCTTTTCAATCAATGGTTTATTACTAAGCTCTCTCATATAGGTCAACAACCCTCCCGTGTTTAGAATTTTTAATAAAATTTGACCCTACGAATAGAATCCCAACTCCAATCACAACTTTTCTTTCTCGATTAGTAATAACCACAATATTACCCGGAATCAAATCAGAGCTATAATCCGTAATGCCTGGTCTGAATAATGTTGTTCCCCTTATTTTATCGCCGTCAAACACGATAATATTCGAATTTACATTTTCAAAGGGACCTAATAGACTGGCACCTTCCATGGTTAATAGGATTTGTCCCGATTTAATTTTAAAAATTGCGAGCACTTCACCGGTGCTTTCATCACTAATACTAAATTTTGTACTTCTCCTGTTTTTTTGAACCCTAATTTCATTTCTGAAAACCTTTTTTGCAGTGCCTAATCCAAACTGGTAATCTAATATTTTAATAAACTTGCGATTCAAAGTCTTTAAAGAAGGATATTTGGGTAACTTTGGTAGGGGAGAATAAGCATCTTTATAATTTTTAATTAGACTTCCAAGAGAAGCTAAAGATTCTTTTGAAGTTGTTTTATCATGAATTTCTGAAAAATAAAATTTGTGATTCAGTTTGTTTATGGCTTTTTTAACTATTTCAACGTAATCTCCTTCAAGATGACATATTATGGGTATATCAGAATTATATTTCTTCAGTAATCCCACCAGCATTTCGGAAGATATTTCGAGTTCTTCAGAACTCCACTCCCCGGTCACAGAAATATCATAAGAATTTACAGGATAAACATCTTCTAATTGTCTGGGAATGGAACCAAGTGGAGAGGTGAGAATAATTTCTTGAAAATCAGGAAACTCAGGAAATCGACGCAAAACTTTAAGGTATTTTCGATGAGATTTAGATTTTGAATAAGGTTTTTTTGCTGAACATGGAAATAAGATGATCAATTTAGTAAATGGTTCAGGTTCAAAATTCCGTAATACTCTTTCCCTAAATTCCCGAAAATCAGGTCTATGATATGAAATTGGCCCGTGACATTCTATTATTTTATTTTTTTGAATAATTGGAGTTTCATGCTTTATAATTTCAAAATTTTGCTTGTCTAATACTTTTAGCATCGATATAATATTTATATTATCAAATGAAGATTTTTCAACAAAAGCTCGAAAATCCTCATAATTTAGATATTGTAATAATTTGTACATGTAATTTTTAGCTGAAATTAGATTATGAATGGAAAGTAACCCCACTTTTTCAGAAGAATACTTATCTTTGGATAGATCTCTCAGTTTACCTCGACAAGCAGCACATGAGCAAGAAAAAAACTTGATCTTATAGATGGGTAAAAGATATTCTGTGGTATTGTAAAAATTTTCAGCAGACAAAAAAAGTAAATATGAAGAGTCAATCAAATCAATGCCTATATAAACTAAAATTGGGTAAAATTTCGGTAATATTTTGCCTGAAGCCATTAAAAGGAGATTATTATCCAATCTTTCCTTCACATGAGTGATAATTTCAATGATCTTTCTAAATTTGCTAAAATTATCAAAAGCGTCTTGAAGATTTAATATTTTAATATTTTCATGCTGCGTGATAATTTGTAGATATAAAGGAAATAATTCAAGATATTCAAAAATCTTAATGGTAAGACCAAAATTAACTTTAGGAAATTCAGTTAAAATTTTGCCCGCAAGATCTAAATAGTGCTTAATTTCCAGGAGTGCGAAATCTTTATCTATAATTGTTGTTGGAATTGAAAACGGAATATTAACAATAACGTTCTTTTTAATAATTTCATCCCGACTCTTAAATAAGATATCACTAAACTCTTCGAGCGTGCCATGATGAGTAAAAATGTAAAGCACTTCTTTATTAAAATTATCAAGAATATCTTTTTTTTCAAAAAAATTGATATCTGACAAGGAAAATGCATTATGATTTTCAAATTCTTCTATAAAATTAAAATTGCGGACTAAAATATTATTAATTGGAATAACGATGTTTGGCGTATTGACATGTGCTTTTTTTTCTTTTGAAATGACTAATCTGCCGATCCTTGAGAATCCCGCTTTACTTTTTAAAAGATCAAAGAAATAACTCATGATTTTTATAATGGAATTATTGATTGTTGCGAATATTAAGTTAAATAATCCAGTAAAAGTTAAAACCTTTTAAGTTACGGGAATTCTTTTATAGATTTTAAAAATTACTTAAAAAATTGTACATGGAATTTATTTTATTCAAGGCAAAAGAATGATAAAATTGCTTCCCTTAGAGTGGTCTCCTTTGATTCTATCCTCAACCCAGATCTTTCCATCATAGCTCTCGATAATTTTTTTTACGAGAGACAATCCCAAACCAAACCCTCTCACGCTTTTATCTTTATTATATGCTCTTTGAAATATTTGATTTTTTCTGACATCTTCAACTCCTATTCCATTATCCAAAAATTCCAATTGAACATAAATCTTGTTTTCAATCTCTTTTTTAGAGATTTTTATGAGGATTTCTTTGATATCATTTTTATTATATTTTACAGCATTAATTAATAAATTCTCAAAGACATCATATAAAAGTTCATTCGCATTAACAACTACATTTTCTTCAGCTGAATCAACTTCAATATTCAAATTGTAATTTGGAACCCAATTATATAAGAATTCTATTGAATCTTTTAAAGTCTCATTTAAATTTGTTTTTTTCAGAAGATAATCTGCTCCTTCAATTTGGGAGAGTTTGTGAATGTTATCCACCAACCTTGCTCCTCTTAATATTTGTTCCTTGATAATGTTTGAAACTTCTCTAATTTCTTTGGATTTCTGTGGATTATCTAAGAAAATTTCCATAATTTCATTAGCAGATTTAATGCTTTGAAGAATATTGCTAATATCATGTGCAAATAGATCTTTATATAAATTCGCTTGAGAATATGATTCGCGATATTTTTTTTCAGATTCAATAATTTTATCTTCTGCTAATTTTTTCTCTGTAATGTCTGTAACCATCAATTGAATCAATGTTTCATCTTCTATATTCAGAACTGAGGCGTATACACTTAACCATATTGCCTCTCCATTCCTCTTATTCAATTTTAACTCAAAGGAGTGATGAATTCTTCCTTGTACTATTTTATAAAGAAAAGTTTTGACCATGGGAATTTTGTCTTTGTTTATTCCTAAAAGCATGTCATAAATATTCCTCCCTATTATATCTTTTTTTGTCAATTCTGTGAGGAATTTTTTCACAGTATCATTGCAATCTACGATATTGCCTTTCAAATCTAATAAAGCAATGGCATAAGGGGAGTTATCAAATAAATGGCGATATTTTTTCTCAGATTTCTCCAAGGCTTTTTTAGCTAATACTCTCTCAGTTATATCTTCATAGGTACCTAGAAGTCCCACAACCTCTCCTTTAGAATTATGAAGTGGTATCTTATTTGTATCCAACCAAGCTTCTTTACCGTCTGCTTGTAGTTGAGTCTCAATTATATGAAATTCTGGTTTATTTGATTCCATGACCAAACGATCAATTTCATAAAAAGATTCAGCTTGAGATTTTTCCCAAGGTAAATTAAAATCTGTTTTTCCAATTATGTTGTCAGGGGTTCCTACACCAGCCACTCTTGAAAAATTTTTATTACAGCCCAAATAAACAGAATCAATATCCTTCCAGAAAATAAACTGGGGAATATTATCTAATACTAGTTGAAACATTTCCTTATTTTTTTTTAATTCGGTTCTTAGCTTTTTTTCATTAGTGATATCTCTTAATACCCCAATAAAATATCGAGGGTTATCATTAGCATCCTTTATCAAGCTTGCACTGATCTTAATATAAAAAACCTGACCATCTTTACGTCTTATTTTATACAGAGAATTAGAAAAATGACCTTTTTCCAAAGCTTTTTGATGGTCTTTTTTGACAATTCTGAGGTATTTGGGGTCTAAAAATTTGAATCCACTCTGCCCAATTAGCTCTTCTTTTTTTCTCTTTATTCCCCATAAATTTAATAAGCTGTCCGAAACATCAATAATCTTTCCATATATATCAGTAACGAATAGGGGATCTGGGAAGGTTTTAAAAAAAATGTCATAAAATTTCTCTTTAAAAGGTGAAGAGATTTTAATTGCATCTGTAACCCCTTTTTTTTCATTCAAATTATGAAGTTACCCCTTAGATTTGATGATATTTGAGAATTACTAAAGAGTTAATAATAATCAAAATAAAAGTATTGGAATGATTATTTATATTTTTGGTAAAATAACTTATTTATTCATTATTCTTAGATAATTGGTTTCTCAGCAGTGTCATCAATTCTTGTTCTGAATATTTTGCTTCCTCTAAAACAAGATGTTCTCTATTTAAATAATTTTTGAGCCATTTTGGCATCAACCACCCTACTAAATGACAAAAAGAATAAATTAGAGCTAATGAGAACGTAATGATGAAGATTATAAAATTTATCATGACGCTAGTATCTGCATAATAAGTCCTATAAGGCATAAAAATTTCGGGAATAGCTTGGATGCTCAAAATCAAAGAAGATAAAGTTAATATTTTATATCTAAATTTAATCCAAGGTTGGATAGGTTGGTCTTTCAACCTTATTAATGCTTTATAAGACGAAAGACCCATCCAGCTGAACACTAGAAAGGTAAAAAAGGCATCAATCAACTTTTCTACGTACCAAATTACAATACTAGGATAGGTAAAGGTTAATATTGAGATTATAAAGTGAATATAACCTAAGATAATAATTAAAATCAATAATAAATTCGAGTAATTTTTTCTATTTCGATAAAAAGTCGATTTGGTGTAAAAAGCTGCAAATACAAATCCAGTATTTACACAAAAATCTTCAAACACGGTACCCAAATTAAAAAGATAATTTCCTATGAAACCAAGGACGACAAGGAAAGATCCTATTCCAAGATAAAACAAGTTCCATAATCCAATTTGAAGAGATCGTATCAGTAAAAAAATACCCGTGATAGTTAAGTTTATTATGAATATAACCAGTAAAATCTGAAACAATAAATCAATATTAATAGGAATCATAATATGAGAGTTTTTATCTTTTCTATATATAACAACAAAATTTTTTTTATTATTTTAACATTAACTCCTTTTTGGAAATATGTGTTATCAGTATAGACAAAAGTTTCCATAAAATCATACACCTGCCATTGTTATTAATGATTGATTATTAGTTAACTCACTTAGCATGAATTCGACTATTTTTTGGTTATCTGAAACTCCTAATCTAATTAATCTTTGGTTAAGAGATTTTTGAAGGACTTTTTTTAAATCAATGAAATTTAACTTATCTAATGGATTGAAGGGTCCTAATTCGTCTTTAATTGATAATTTTAGTAAACCTCTAGCTGCAGGGGGACTAATACCAATCTTTTGAGCCAATTTATCTCCCAAGTACTTAATGATTTCCATAAAACGCCCCCTCTTCTAATATTGGTTTGACATCCTCGACTATTTAAATGTTAAATAAAGTAAATCCATCAAATATCTCTTAATTTCTACTTAAAATAGAAATTATTATCGATATTATACCATTAACCGAAATAATAAAATTATTTAAATTATAATTAGATCATCTTATAAATTTTCTCTAAAATTTATTTAATGTTCTCGTTTTACATTATAAAGCATGTTTAAAAAATTGTATATGAACTACGATGTAAATCTGTTAAAGCTAGTCATGTATTAATAGATGATAAAATTTGTATAAGGTTTCAGCTCATCGAGAACGAAATTAGTGTACGTATCTTCGATTTCTTCAGTTTGGTAAAGATTTCTAATAAAACTACTATAATCTTCAATATTTTTAACTCTTACCGTGGCAAATAAACCATATTGTTCCCCAATTCTAAATAGATTAATTATTTCATGTCTTTTCGCTAAGTTCATGGCAATCTCATCATATTTAGATGGATCTTTTGGTTTAATTCTCACGAGAAATTTTCCATTAAATCCTATCTTCTTAGGACAAAAATTTATAGTGTAATTTAGAATAATTCCATTCTCTTCTAATTTTTTTACCTTATTATAAATAGTCGATTGCGAAATATCCTTATCCATCATCTGCTTCATCTCATAAGTAGATATTAATTTAAAACCTTGCTCATTCTGTAGAATTTGTAAGATAAGGTGATCAAAATCATCAAGTTCATAATTTGGATTGATTTCAAAATTGTTCAACGTGATCCCATTAGTTTTAAAAACTCGTATCGTTTCAATTAGTTGATATTTTTTAAAACATGAATTTGCCATTATTGAATCAATATGGTTCAATACCTCGTTAAAATCATTTGAATTTTTAAAGATGAAAAGAGCCATGAGTGAAAATTCTCCAAAAATTCCGTCTAATACCTTCAGTTGGGGAATTTCCAATAATTGCTCAACTAAGAGGGGCTCATTAGGATTGGTTTTAATTTCTAAAAATACATATTTTAAACTAGGGTTGATATTGGGATTAATATTAATTGTATAGTCTTTAATTACCTTATTTTTAAATAACTTCTCCAGCTTGTTCTGAATAGTTGTTCTCGAAAGATCTAATTCTTCGGAGATTTCAGAAAAATTTGGTTTTGACTTTGAATTCAATTTTTTTAAGATCTCTAAATTCAATTTATATCTCACCTAATTATTTGATTAAAAATCACTCATATTATTATACACTTTTTCAAGACTATATTTAAATATTATCATAAAATTAATAATAATAATCAAATTGTAAATTTAAATCAAAGAAAAGTGATTGATCATGGTAAATTATAAGGTGGCAGATGAGAGTCTTGCTGAAAAAGGGAAAGAAGCATTATACATCGCCGAATCTAAAATGCATGTTACAGCTGAAATAATTCGCAAACGTTTTTCTGAAGAGAAACCATTAAAAGGAATAACCATCGCAGGATGCCTTCATGTAACTAAAGAAACTGGCAATCTTGCAAGGACACTTAAAGCTGGAGGTGCTGAAGTTTATCTATGTGGAAGCAATCCATTATCAACCCAAGATGATGTAGCTGCAGCTCTGGTTAAGGAAGGAATAAATATTTTCGCGTGGCATGGAAATACGAGTGAAGAATTTTATTGGTGTATTCGTGAATGTTTAAAAGCTAAACCAAATATATTAATTGATGATGGTGCAGATATGATTGTCACAGCACATAAGGAATTTCCTCATCTTATTGAAGATGGTACCATCATGGCATGTCAGGAAGAAACTACGACTGGGGTTAAGCGATTTAAAGCAATGGATAAAAAAGGCGTACTTAAAGTACCACTCTTTCCAGTAAATGATGCTCGATGCAAAAATCAGTTTGATAATGAATTAGGCACCGGACAGGGCGTAGTCTCAGCCATATATGGAATGCACATTCTCTTTGCAGGGAAGAATATAGTTATTGCAGGATATGGACATTGTAGCTCTGGAATGGCTTTAAGAGCGAGAGGTTTAGGAGCGAATGTCACAGTCACAGAAGTTGATCCCATAAACGCTTTACAAGCAGTCTTTGCAGGATATATTGTGAAACCAATCATAGAAACTCTACCAGATGCTGACGTTATTCTGACAGCAACTGGCTGCAAACATGTCATACCTCCTGAGATTGATATATTTAACAAGCTAAAAGATGGCGTGATCCTAGGGAATCTTGGACATTTTGATATCGAAATTCCCACCAAAGAGCTTTATGAGTATGCTGAAGAAATAAAACCAATTCGAAAAGATGTGGAGGAATTAATTTTTCCCACCGGTAAAAAAGTCTATTTATTAGCAAAAGGAAGGTTAGCAAACTTAGTGCTTTCAGAGGGTCATCCTAGTGAAGTGATGGATATGTCTTTTGGACTGCAATCCTTAATGTCCGAATATATTGTCAAAAATAAGGATAAATTAAAACCAGGAATGATTGATGTTCCTGTCGACATAGATAATCAAGTGGGATTATTAAAATTGAGTGCAATGGGTATAGAAATTGATACTTTAACCGAAGATCAATACAACTATATCCATGGCTACGAAGAAGGAACTTAAAAAAGTAATCAATTTTTTTCCTTTTATTTATAATAAAATTATAAAAATAATACTTCGAACCGCGAAAAATCGCAGTAAGAAGATTTTCATGCATTTTCTACTATTATTTCTCGAAATTTATTCGCTTGGTAGTGGTAATTCTTGAAATAATTTCTTCCCTTTTTCCGTATATTCAATAACTCCTAATTGTCTAAGAAAATCCAAGGAATCATCGACTTCCCGGCCCTCTACTAGTTTTCCATCAATTATTCGCCAGATGAAAATCATCTCCATCCTCACTTTCCTGCCAGTGGGGGGCAATGGAACTCCAAACAGATTCCACTCACCCGTATGGGTTCCAGTAGCTATAACACGAACCCATACTTGATCCCCCTCAGCAATGATTTCTTCTATGTGTTCATACCAATCGGGAAAACCGTTGAAGGCCAATGTGAATAAATGCTTAAAATCTTCCCGACCCTCTGTTTGATGTGTGTGATCAACATAATCTGGTGCCACTAGTTCCTCAAATATTTCCAAGTTACGGTTATTATATGCTTCAATGAATCTACGAATGGTTGCCTTATTCTTTTCCGCTAAATTATCATATTGATTATTCGTTTTTTTTGATTTTATCATATTTTTATCACATCTAAATTTTGATTTTTAATCTTGTTAAATATACATCAAATTAGCCTACAAAAAGAATCGGGAACAAAAATATAAAATATTATACCTTTCATCCTTATTTCTGATGGTTAATGTAATTATTTTTTTTTAAAATATAATTCTTATTTAATATAATACTACTTCCGTGTCAAATGATCTCTTTATTGAAGTATTAGATAGATATGTCATTTAGTCTTGAATTAATTATATTTCTAGATTCAGAAAATTTGGTATCATATTTTCCATGAAAAAAGAAAACTATATAAAACATTAACAAGATAGTAAAAAATATCATATCTCTATTGATGGTATTATTTATAGTATTTATTAAATTACTAAGAGGGTGATTAAAATAGAAGAAAATAATAATTACATGAGCTGTTTATCAATTCTAGGAGCGACAATACTACTATTAGGATTGTTCTCTCCTGCAGCTATAAGTTATAGTAGAAATCCTTCAAGATTCATACTGATTAACAATTTACTAGCATTTATCCTTTATGGCATGTCTATTCATGGCGATATAGATCAAGATATTAACTCACACTTTGGACATCCGATAACTTTTGTGAATGGAATTTTTCTATTCATAGTAATGTTTGTCTGTTGTATTTCAATTTATTTGACCTCCCTCAAATTCAGGCTAGGGAAGATGGATTTTCAAAAATATAGAATGGTCTCTCTAAATAACGCTTTTCTTTTGATTGCTGCTTCTTTTTTTTGGCTTTTATTAATGTCAGTGGATTTTGATCTTGCCGGGGAGAATTTTTGGAGATTATATTTTATTAGTTTTGGAATTATGGCACCATTTATTACGGCAACTTTAATTTTTGTTGAATTTCTAATAAATAGATCGAAACTAGAGCAAAAGAAAAGAACATATAGATATAACCTACCTTTTACTTCAATGGGAATATTTCTAGTATTACTAGAAACTTGGGCCATTATGTACTCTCCAACGATGAACGTATTTTTAGGGCTTTTAGTTGTTTATTTATTACTTGTGGCCTTACTTATTTTCATTGGAGTTTTGACTGTATATTCTAATCCCAAAAAAGCATATTACATCCTTATAGTTGCGTTAGTTTTGAGTGGTTTCATGTTAATTTTACTATCAACCATTATACCAATCAGAAACGAATTGAATAAATCAAGTGATTAATTTCCTCAAGAGAAAATAAGATCATTCTTGAAATTCTTTATTTTTATTCTCTTTTTTTTATAAAGATAAAATTTTGGCTCTTAATCAATAAAAATGGCCTTAAGAAAAAATTGGAGGCTTGAATGAGATTATTTAATTTTATCTATCTAAATCATAATAATGGTAAATATTGAGTTTATTAATTAACAGAACAAATTTAATATCATGAAAATTAAATATCATCTTGATAATTTCTATCAGTATTTAACCAACGAAAAGGTTGTCAAGCTTTCTTGGATTGCCGCGACCGTTACTTGGGTATCCTCAGTTATAATAGCCCTTTTGATTGGACAATTAGATCCTGCCGGACCTTCTTATGATCCTGCGGGGTTCAATCCTGCTATTAACTATATTAGTGATTTGGGCAATCAAGATCTTACTCCAATGCCCATCATTATTAATTATGGGATGATGAATACTGCCTTATTAACGATTCCTCCGTCTTTATACATGAAAAAAATACTTTTAGGAGAAAATCCAAAATCATCGCGAAAAATTCTTGCGAATATAACAGTGCTATGCATGTTAGTGGCCATGGCAGGATTATTTTTAACAGGGGTAATTTCTGAGGATGTGGGGGAAGTATGGGATAAATTGTTTCCAATAGGTTATCCCTGGCATGATCTCGTAGCAGATTTTGCGTTTACTTTTTTCATGATTAGCGGGATTCTTGTATCTTCACAATATATAATCTTTCCTGATATTCTTGAAGAACAAGTTGGAATCACCCATTCAAACATTGTGCGTGTATTATTCGTAATCAATACTTGGATCTTAACCCCGATCTTCTTCTATTTTTTCTACACGGTCCCTTATTTATGGTATACAGATAATTTTTGGACGTTTCTCCCTCCTTGGCAGTGGGCTCCAGTATGGGAATGGTTATTGATGACTTCACTTACAGTTTGGTTTGTTTCAGCATCCTTGTTGACAGTAAAAGCAATCAATAGGAAATTAGAGAGTTAAACCTTCAAAACTTCAACATTTTCTATTTTTATTTTTTTTATATCTATTGGAGATTTAGTCTTTTGCTTTATCAAATTTGCTTAAATTCAAGAAGATTTTTAAAATAGATTATATTAATTTCATGCTATGCGGGAAGTGTCCAAAAGGATTAAAGATCATGAACTGCTTATATTTTTCATTTTCACATTTGGTATTTCATGGGGTGTTCCCGGAATAATATTAATCATTTCTTATTCGACAGGAGCTTTTGTTTTTTCTCTCGCACAATATACTCCTTTATCATATTTAGTAATTTGGTCCCCCGCAATTTCTTGTTTTATAACAGTAGGTATAACGCGTGGAAAGAGAGGATTGAAGGCATATTTAAGTCGTTTTAAAAATTGGAGAAAAAGCTGCCCGTGGATTCTTTTTGTAATAATTAGTATCCCATTGATGAATTTCTTATCTGCTGTTTTAACCGATGTTTTAGGAATGGGAAAACATTTTAGCCTTAATTTAAGCTTTTCAACTTTCATTATTCTCGCTCTTTTAACCGCCACTGAGGGTCCATTTGAAGAATTTGGATGGCGTGGATTTGCATTGCCCAAGTTACAAGAAAAATATTCGGGATTCAATTCTTCGATCATCTTGGGATTTATTTGGGCAACTTGGCATGTTCCTGCTTTTTTTGTCGAGTCGGTCATGACTGGGAGTATTGAGGGAAGTATAGAATTCATCATCCTCCGTTTATACATCAACATCCTCATAACTTCACTCATAATGACCATAGTTTATAATGCAACTGATGGGAGTATTCCCTTGATGTTCATTTATCATTGGTTCATGAATGTTGCTTACCCGTGGGAATCACGTGCTGGCATACACATTACTCAAGACATTTTAGGTTTCATTTTACTTGTAATATTACTATACTTTTTTTATCATACTTACCTTCAAAATGATAATCTATTTATTCAGCTTACACCGGGATTAGGATTACAAAATTTAGGATGATTGCTGACTGAGTATTATCAAAAAAATTAATGCTAACATGTTCTTATTTTTTAGAAATAAAGATATGTGGAATATTATATTATAAAAAAAGCCTCTTGCATCGTCTATAATATGTAATACTTAATTTTTTATCTGCTTATTATCTTATAATTCAAAACAGAGATTAAAAAAAATTCTAGATAAATGACAGAGAAAAAGGATTTTTACCAGATTCTTGGTGTCGATAAAGATTCTAGTGAAAAGGAAATTAAAATAGCCTATCGAAAATTAGCAAAAAAATATCATCCAGATCTTAATAAAAAAGATCCTAAGGCAAAGGAGAAATTTATTAAAATAAAGGAAGCATATGAGACATTAAAGGATCCCAACAAGCGTAAGATATATGATCAGATTGGATATAATCCAAGAAATATAGATTTAAGCGAAATATTTGAGAAATATTCCTATCTACACATAAGGGAGATTTTAAGAGGATTTTTCAATCAGAGATCTCGAGCCACTTCCAACAATCCGCCCCCCGATACACTATATATCTAATTCTTCATCTTAATCAGAAAAAGTCTCTATTTTAAAAATAAATAACAATTTGTTTAAAATAAAAAAATTTATTCGATTCGGTTAAGCGTGGCTAGCTTATAAGAATAAAATGTCATGTGTTTTTTCTATTTTATTCCCACCAAATCATTTTAGAGCAAATTCATTTTTTATTGATTTTTTTTAATATCTTCAATATTTCTTGATTTTCTGGTATATCCTTCATGCTTTTTCCGTAATACGCATATCTTATGATGCCATTTTTATCAACCACTAATAACGCAGGCATCCTCCCAAATTTGATCAATCGAATTTCTTGATTCAGTAATTTTGGAACCTCTTTTGTTTCATCGTAAAATATGGGATATTTTCGAGCATATTTTTCTTCCATCTTCTTGGCATTTTTTTCGTTATCAGCCATGATGGGATAAAGATATCCATCTAATTCTTCGAATTTTTCCAAATCCTTGCGTAATTCTGCTGCATGCCATCTACAATATGGTCAACTAATGCCTCTGAAAAGAATAACGATAACATTCTTTTTGTTTTCCAAATCTCTGATATTGATGGTTTCTCCTTTGGTGTTAGGCAGTTCAATTTCTTGTATTTTTGATCCAACCTTTTTAAATTTGTCCCTAATTTGTACTCACTTGACAAGTTTTTATTGAGATTATTAAATCAAACTCTGATTTTTTTAAATAATTTTCATTTATACATTAAAAATTTAATAAACTAAGGCACGAGTTAATTAAAATGATCAACAAGATTTAGTCAGGATGGAATCTCGTTATTCTTTTGGAAATAAAATATCATTTGCTTTATTTTCTCCATAAATTTCACGAGCAAGCCTTCTCAATCCTTCTAAACCTATAGGCTCCTCTATAAGTTTATTAGATTCCCATATCTTTGTATTTGTAAATTCTCTTTCGATTTCAGTTAGGTATTTTTTTTGCAAGGAGCTCACTTTATTACAAAATTCACAGGTTCGAGCATGTTCTTCTGGAATAATCATGTTTATATGTACCCCATCAAGATTCACGTAATCTTTTGTTAATTCGCGTGCCCTTTTTATTTCTTCAAAACTAGGTTTTTCTGCGATGGTGACCAGGCGAAGAGATCCAACATTATGGATTAAATCACTTATTCGTTCTCCTCTTTCTTCGAGTTGAGTTAGCATTTTCACTAGCTCGTCGCTAAGATGTTCTTTATCGCTAGTTTGTTCAAAAGGATGTATCACCTTTCTAAACATTTTAGAGAATCCCTGAAGTGAATCTTTAATTGAATTATAGAAGTTTAAGGAATATTTTAACAAGACCTTAACTGTATCTTCTGGGATGTCGAATAGAGCGACCATGTTCCCAGTTGGTGGAAAATCAGCTACAATAATATCAAATTGAATTTCATTAATACCTTCTCGATAGATAGAATCTTCCGCATCTAATATTTTTTGAAAAAACATGGCATTTTTTAAGGCTAAAGGTATGGAATCTGCTGTAAAAGTAGTATCAATAAAAGATTTTATCTGAGGGATAAACCCTACAATAGGCATTTTTTTAATTAATTTTTTCATCTTCTTGGCGAATTCTTTCGTATATTCTTCAGCATAGATATCCGGATCTGGTTCGATTCCCCACAAGTTCGGAGTTAAACGGGTTAATTTATCCCCGATTTCTTTATTAAACATGTCACTTAAATTATGAGCAATATCAAAACTTATTAGTAAAATCTTTTTTTCGGGTAATAGATCTGATAATGCCACGGCAGTAGCAGCACTGATGGAGCTCTTGCCTACACCTCCTTTACCACCAAGAATGATTATTCTTTCAATCATGACTCGAATTTAAAAATTAATTAAAAGATCAATTGTAATTAAATATAAATAAAAATATCATAAAAAACTGATTAAATTCTTATTTTTCAAACTAAAGGAGATTTTAGATTGTCAATTTGAAAATGTACTGATAAATTATCGATCCGTGTTGAATTAAAGCTTTAAATTTCAATTAAAATTGATGAATTTGGCATCTCTCAGAGTTTTTTACTTAACATTTAGGATAAATATTTGGAAAAAAAACCAACCTTGCTTTGATCTCGTTGTCATTATCGTGTTCTCGTTCGAAATAGAAGTAAAACCTCCCTATATCAGTAATTAGCTTATATTTAATTAGTCTTTTCTTATTTTCATGAAAAATTTTATTCAAAAGAATTTTATTCCAAAAATTACTCATGATGATTTATTTATTGATTTGAATAAAAAATGCTGATCTCACGAAGATAATATGATAAATATGAAAAATAGAGTGAAAAGAGAAAAAAATATATGTCTTCATTTATATTAATCTATTGTTATTATCATTATTATTACATGTAGTAAATCAAAAAATAAATCAGGATTATTAACAGACTTTTAAATTAGAATTATAATCTCATAAATAAGATATAAATAAATCGGTAAGTAAATTTATCAAAATTATTCAATCAATCAATATTTAAATATATTAATCAAAACGAGAAATTAGAATTACCAATTGATTAATTAATTATATTATAATTATCAATACTTTGAATTAATGCATATATTTGCTTAATTTCAAGATTATGATTGAAATTATGATCTAATCTATGAACTGAGGTTATAATTCAATTAAAATTCCAGTTTATGATTCTGATTTTAGTTACTACTAAAAAAAAAAAACAAAAAAAAATCAAAGTAAAGGAAGTGAGTATAATTACTAATCAAACGGATTTTACAACCAAATACATAATTGAAGCTAAATTTGAAATCAAGGGTGTAGTCGAGAAGTCAGATATATTTTAAGCCGATTCGGTTTAATCGTCTAAAGTTGGAGCAGTTTTTGGACAAACTGAAGGGCTTCTCTTAGATCTTGATTTACGAGATCTTCAAAAATCTGGTCGAATAGGTAGGATAGAAGTAGAAAATGTATCAAAAGAAGGAATTTCTGAAGGAATCATCAAAATTCCATCATCTTTAACAAGAAAGGAGACGGCATTATTGGCCGCTACTATTGAAACCGTTTCGAGGGTTGGGCCATGTGAGGCTGAAATCAAACTCTTAGAAATTTCTGATGTGAGAGAAACCAAGAGAAAGCAAATAATAGAACGAGCAGCTGAGTTATTAAAAGAGTGGGATTCAAAATCAATGGAATCCAGCGAAATTGAAGAGAAAATTGACACGGATATAAAATTGGGCGAAATTATATCTTGGGGACCAGATGAACTTCCTGCTGGACCAGATATAGACTCAAGTGATGAAATTATTATTGTTGAGGGTCGTGCAGATGTTCTAAATTTACTAAGAATTGGAGTTAAAAACACGGTTGCAGTTCAAGGCACTCAAATACCCAAATCAATTATCGAATTAACTAATAACAAATCGACCATTACTGCCTTTTTAGATGGAGATCGTGGGGGAACCATTATTCTTAATGAATTATTACAAGTAGCTAAGTTAGATTACATCGCAAGAGCACCAAATGGATATGAAGTAGAGGAATTGACAAGAAAACAATTGATAAAGGCTCTGCAAAATAAAAAGCAAGTGAATGAATACTCGGAATCGGGCGAGGATTACGTAGAAAAAAAGACCAGTACGGTAGAACATGAGGAATTAATAAAAATATTAAAAAAATTAAAGATTAAGGAAAAATACTATGATAATGTTATTAAGGCAATCGAAAATATAGAAGATAGTTATAGCATTGGCTTTGATAAAAGTTTTAATAAAACTTTTGAGATGCCGGTAGGAGATCTATTTGAAAATATTAAAAATTACAAGGAAACCAACTATTTAATCATTGATGGCATTCTGACGAACAGACTTTTATCAATTTCCATGAATATCAATATTAAGTTTATAGCTTGCAAGAACAAGGAAGAAGATTTAAAAATTCCAGAAAAAGTAGCAATTTATTTTTTCTAAACTTCTCTTATTTTTTCGAAATTTTAATGTTTAATGGAATTCCCTTGCTTATTAACGTTGATAATGGACAAAATTCTCTAAAAATTGTCTCGCATGATTCAATTTTTTTATTATCTATACTTTCATTCACCGTAATCAAAAATTCCACATCTATGTTTATTAATTTGAGCCTATTATCTGGTTTTACGTGCCTTAAAGTTCCATCCACAATCACTTGAAGTTCATGAACAGAGACGTCATTCTTCTGCAGGCAGTAAATGAAGGTTGATCCCAAACACCCTCCAATACCAATCAAAACGTACTCCACAGAACTGGGACCTAAATCAGTTCCATGAAAACTTTCTGGTTCATCAATTTGAATATCTTTAAAATGTCTCGCTTTTGCAGTGAAAAGCAGGTTCTGATTAAAATCTAAAATAACTTTCAAAATTGATCAAACGAGAATTAATTTGTGTTAAAAGATGAGTTAATTAAAAAGCTTTAATCTCCAAGCGGGATGGCAACAGAAAAAATTAATTGTATAACATAACTCAATACTCCTAAAAATACAATCCCAGCTCCGCAAATTTTGAAAACCATCCAATATTCCTTGCCATTTGGTTTATTGGCTATGCTTAAAACGCGCTTTGAATTTTTTAAGAAGGCAACAAATCTCTCATAATAAGTTTCTTTTTTTTTTTCCTGATATTTCGAATATTTCTCGTATTTGGGATATTTTGTAGACATATTATGCCTTTTAATTTAAGTTATTTAAAAAATTTATCTATTTAAAAAATAGCAAATTACGATTCTAAATCTAAAATGTTTGACACAAATTCATCTCGGTCAAATGGTTCCAAATCATCATATTTTTGTCCGACTCCGACAAACAATATTGGTTGTTTCGTTTCATGAGATATAGATAAAGCAGCCCCTCCTTTTGCATCGGCATCGAGTTTAGTTAAAATATTAGCATCTATACCAACGTGCTTTTTAAACTCTTTTGCTTGAAATAACGCATCATTACCAGCCAAACTGTCTCCTACAAATATTATTAAGTCTGGTTGAGAAACCCGGACGATCTTTTGCATTTCAACCATCAAATTTTTATCTGTGACTTGTCTTCCCGCAGTATCTATTAAGACTACATTAACTTGTTTTGCTTTTGCGTGCTCGATGGCATCATAGGCTACAGATGCTGGATCTGATTTATATTCGTGTCTTATAACTCTGATGTTTACATTATTCATGTGGTATGAGAGTTGTTCAATTGCTCCTGCACGAAAGGTATCAGCAGCTGCAGCAACTGAACTAATATCATGATTTTTTAAATAATGTGCTATTTTTGCCATAGTTGTAGTTTTTCCTGTTCCGTTTACACCCAGAAATACGATAACATAAGGTAATTCTTGAGCATTTTTTTTCTTTATTTCCTCAATGATATCGATTTCTTTTTCTGGTGTAAGGATTTCAACAACTGCTTCTCTCAATGTTTCAAACAACACCTTTTTAGTTGAGGTAAGGCGTCCAACTTGCTCGCCTTTGAAAGAATCTATTACATGTTTACATATTTCATCGGCCGTATCGATTGCAACATCATTACTCAACAATAATAACTTTAAATCTTCAATTGAGTCTTCTAGTTTTTTTTCAGATAACGTTTTTTTAACAAAGGTCGAAAAAGTAGACTTTAACTTGTCTAACATGTGAATATTCCTCTTTTAGATATTTTTGAATTTGGAATGCACGTTTTTAAAAAAGAGTTTATTGATTTGGCATGTTTTTTTGAAATTCTTTAGACATAACTTGTAAATTTGCATCCATGCTTTGAATCTGGTTTCGTAAATAATTGATCTGATCATTATGCTGTTCAATGATTTTATCTAAAAATTCAATAGAATCATCCACATTTTTCTGTATTGCTATATCTTGGCTGATATTTAAAATAATCTTTTCAGGGTCCCGGATAGTTGCTTTTATATTGGCCAAGCCTCCAACCGGGATAAGAATTTCCTCGCCAACCTTTGTATTTTTTAAATTATTTAACGTATTTTTAGTATTAATGATATTACTCAGGGACGCGTTCAATAATTCTAACTGTTCAGCAAAGAAATCTCTTTGGTCCTTTAAATACCGATATCTATATATTAATTCTTGAACATTTCTAGCAGGTTCCATTTTGGAATCTCTTTAATTAATTAATTATAAATTTATTGAGATAACTCCCTTATCAGATAATCCTGGCACTCCTCAGGGGAGATTTCCTCAACTTCTTGAATCTTGATTTGCCTCCTTAATAAACCGATACTTGTTATCTGAGAAAGAGCTTTTTCTAAAGCATCTTCTTTTTTTAATGCTCGCACTTCTTTTCTAAACAAGTATTTCTTATATTTCTTAATATAAGTTCCTTGAATCCTAAATATTTTAATCTCTGAAGTCATCTTATCTCAATTTTATATGGTGTAAAGTATGCAAGAGATTAATTCTTTAAAAAATATTAAATTTTCCCTTTTTATTTTATTAGGATTTACTTTTTTTAAATTTTTTAAAGATTGAGTACTGAAGTTAATCTCATCAGTTCTGGACCAGTGCTCTCTTGCCCAAAAATTCCATTATTATCATTTACAATGGCTCCAGCACTTAGATATGGAATTCCTCTGTTTATTGTACTCACATCTGTTTCATTAACTTTTAATATTGAATTGATGTGTTCAACTTCTTCATCAGACGCAAGGGGATGAACCACGCATCCGTAATTATTTGCTAAAGATATAGAGCCTGGAAGATTTGAGCCAGCAAATTCATATACAACAGTCTCCACATCTAAAATATCTTCAACTTGCTTTCGATGTTCTTTCAAAAGAGGGCTTATTATTGCTCCTTTATCATTACATAATATCAAGTTTCCAAACGCATTATCAATTGATTTTAGAATTCCAATTTGAGATCCTCCATCTAAATAAGATTCTAAAACTTCAATTTCCTCTTCTTTTGTTATATTTGGAACTATGATGCCATGTTTATTTGAAGCGGTATAAACTCCAATGAGATTTGAATTGTTTATCGTTAAAGGATATAAGGGCAAATCAAATAAAGCTTTGAATTTTGAGAGTATGGATTTAAGTAATAATCTAGGATATAAGATATAAAGATTGTTAGCAACTAAATAAACTCCAATAAGACTTCCACCAAACACTTGAGATTTTAAGATTGCCAACGATTAAATTTTCACCAAAACATGTATCAGGAAAAACATGAAATTAAAATTATTATATCCGGATTAAGTTAAATATACAACAACAAGTCCATCAATATTCTTAGTAGCTCTGACTTTGAGTTTCCTAGGTGGCTTCTGAATGCCTCTTTCCCAGATTTTCTCATTCACTTCTTGAGAAATTATTAAATATTCTGGTTTAAAATGACGCTCCATGTATTCTCTAAGATATCTTACGGCTTTTTTAGCTCTTTTATTGCGAGGACCTCTTCTAGCTTTTGCTAAAGGAATGGTATAAATTCTTTCATCAATAATCTCTTCTTTTGGCTCCTCAATAACTTCAGCTTCTTCTAATTCACCAATTTCCTCTTCAAATACTTCACTGATCTCCTCTTCTGCTGAAACTTCATCTAAACTGAATTCTTCTATCTCTTCTATTTCCTCTTCAATCTCTTCTTCTATTTCATCTTCAACTTCTTCTAGTTCTTCAATGTCTTCTAATTCTTCCTCTAAATCATCTAAACTAATTTCTTTACTTTTCTTTTTTGCCATTTAGATCAATTTATTCTAATTTTTTACGATATTTAATCTCGTTTTAGTCTTGTATTTCTCCATTCTCTTCTAGTATAAGGGCTTTGCCTAACCTTTCCTCCCGTTTTCATGATAATCCAACTTGGAATTGATTTGCTTTGTTTGTTTTTTTTAGATCGTCGTATTTTTGAAGGAAAATCTTTATTTCTTGCCATTTTTAACACTATTAATTTGGTTTTATTTAGAAGTTTTTAATTTTATAATCCTTTTTTTTTCCGGTTAACTGCTTTAGTAATTTTTTAAAAGCAGCATCCGATAATTGACCTCTTAATTGCCCTGCTTGGGCTAATTGAATCAATTGCAATTCAATTTGTTCAGCAAATTGTGGTTTTACAATGCGTATATTTTCTAGTCTTTGACGTCCTTCTTGAGATAAGATCTTTCGCATCAACTGGTATTTTTTTGCTTCAAATTCTTTCTGTTGAGCCTCTGCAACATGTTGTTGAGCAGCTTGTTGTCTTAATTGTTCCAATTTTCTTCTCTTTATTTCTTCTAATTCTTCTTCATCACTCAAGGTTTACCACAAGACATCTAATTTTTTTATAATTTTTAATTTTTTCTTAAAATTGAATAGGCTGTCCTATCTAAAATGCTAGTTCCTTCAGGAGTGATTTTGCGACCTTCTTTTTCGGATCTTTCGACCAAATTTGCCTTTTCCAGCTGTTGGAGGGCTACTCTAATAATTTTACCACTTCCTTTAGAACTGTGACTCAAACCGGAAGATTTTCGGTCTCGCCCTCCATAATATTTTCTTAATCTATTTACTCCAATTGGCCCGAACTTGCTTATTTTCCTCAATATTGAAGCGCATCGAATATACCAAAAATTTTCAGAATCAATTGGAGCTAATTCCTTGAAATATGCTGTTTTCCAAAATTCACTTCCTTCTGGAGGTTTAATTTCAGGAAAATCTTTGAGTTTTTCAGCAACGGTCTTAATTAACGTTCCAGCTTCAACGCTATATAATGACATGCTAATATCTTTAATTTAGTAGTACCTTAATTTAATTATAATCTTATATAATACTTTTAATTCTAAAAGTAAGGATAAATTAAAAATTTTGCTAATTTAGAATAATGAGTTATTCTGAAGATTTTAAAAAAGTATTGCTGTCAGAACCACACGTAATTCTCGGAAAAAAAGGGGTTACTGAGGATTTCATAGCTCATGTATCAAAACTGTTTAAATCCAATAAGATAATTAAAATTAAAGCATTAAAATCGATCGCAAATTCAGAGAATATTCAAGAATTAGCCCGCCAAGTCGCTGAATTAACAAATTCATATTTAATTGATGTAAGAGGAAAGATTTTCATTCTTTCTAAATATCCGATTAAAAAGCATGTTAAGTAAAATGCCCAATAGAAAAAATGTAATAAAAGTAATCGCTAAATCACGAATTAATTATTTATTTCAGAAAGCCCATGAGGTATTTCCTGAAAATAAAGTATTAGCTAATAGATATGTGTATTTAGCACGCAGGTATGCCCAAAGAGCTAAAATAAGGATTCCTTTAGAATTTAAAAAGCGTATATGCCACAAATGTAAAAGCTATCTCTATCCGGGAATTAATTGTCGAGTTAGGATGCAATCTAGAAAAGGAAAAGCATCACATGTTTCATTAACTTGTCATGAATGTAATGAAACAACAAGATATTATATAAAAAATAAAAAAAATTGAATTTCTTTAATTGATAATACATGCCTTTAATTTTAATATTAGCGGAATGTGGAGTCGAGCTGATACCTAGCCAAATAAGGAAACATCCCGCTGTGAGAAAAAATATCACGAAAAAACTTTATGCCTCTCAATTATTAGACAATGCTTTACACCATTCAGCAATGCATAAATTACAAAATCATGAAAAAAGAGGCAGACCGGATATCGCACACCTATGCCTATTAAATGCTCTAGGCTCACCTTTGAATAAAAATGGATCTTTAGACCTATACATGCATACCATTAAAAACAAAATCTTTCACTTTAATCCAAACATAAGAATAGCTAAAAATTTTAATAGATTCAAGGGATTAATGGCTAACATGTTAATTAAAGGTGAAATTAAAGATTATATAGAGAAATTCGAGGGAAATCTGAGAGAATTAATAACAACAATCCAAGATCCGAAGATATTATTGTTTTCACATCAGGGAACATTCAAAAAAAAATTTACTGAGATTTTTATGAAAGATATTTCGAAAAATGTTATTGCTATCGTTGGTGGATTTCAAAAAGGCATGTTTTCGAGAGAAATTTTAAATCTTTCCCAAGAATTGATTTCAGTTTCAAAAGAACATCTAGAAGCGTGGATAGTGATTGCTAAGATTATAAACTATTACGAAATTATCCATAAGATATTATAAAATGAATAAAAGCAGTAAAGTTAAAAGAAATGGTGCTTTTGAAATCTTGTAGTATTAATGAAACCTTCTTCTTTAATACTTGTAGGCGCTCGTAGTGTAGTGGTAGCATTATGGCCTTCCAAGCCATCGACCCGGGATTTTGGTCCTCTTTGGATCAAGACGGGAATTCAAACCCCGGCGGGCGCATTCTTTATTCTACTAACTTTTTAGAATTATTTTACATCATTATTTTTAAAT
>SDNN01000137.1 GCA_004524425.1 Promethearchaeota archaeon | reverse complement strand
TTTAATAAAAATGGTGTTAAGATTCAATACTTGCCCTCATTGTGATGCACGTATTATTTTCAGAGTGACATTAGATGATATTGATACGAGTAAATATCCCGCTCCTGTCTATATACTCCATGATGATGAATCATGTGGTAAAATATCTACTTTTTTCTTGGATAGTCTATTACGAGTCTCCTATAAGGAGTTAGAAAAAAAACCGGGAGCACTTAAAACTATAAAAACCATTAAATAAAATTATATTATCTCTATTTATTTGAATTAATTAATATTTTGTAATTTTAATTAATTTAATAAAAAATCAAGTCTTAATTTTCATAAGGAAGTAGAAATAACCCATTCTATTCACACTTAATAATCTTTAACTTTTAAACTATGTCATTACAATTAGAAGATATCACTGGCATTGGGAAGGCAACGGCAGAGAGCTTACGAGAGGCTGGTATAGATAGTGTTGAAAAACTCGCAAGTTTGAAAGTTGAGGATTTATTACAAGTGAAAGGAATTGGAAAATCAACAGCTTCTAAATATATTGATGATGCGAGAAATCTTTTAGGAAAATATCAGAAGGAAGAAAAGGCAATTCCAGAAGAGAAAAAAGAAGAAGAAAAACCAAAAAAGAAAATCAAAAAAGATAAAAAACCTAAAGAAGGAATCTCTAGTAAAGAATTTAAGGAGTTAATTAAACAGCAAGCAGAATGCAACATAGGGCTTGTTGGCCACGTAGACCACGGTAAAACTAGCTTAGTGCAAGCACTTACAGGAGATTGGACAGATCGTCATTCCGAAGAACAAGAACGAGGGATTTCAATAAAATTAGGGTATTCTAATGCTACTATTTTATATTGTCCTACTTGTGATATCTATTTAACACTCCATATGTTAGAAATTGAGAGGAAAAAAGGGGAACCTCGCTACCATTGTCCAGAATGCAAAGGACAAGCCGAATTCAAGCGAAATATTTCTTTCGTTGACGCACCAGGTCACGAAATATTGATGGCAACGATGTTAAGTGGTGCTTCTCTTATGGACGGAGCATGTTTATTGATTGCTGCTGATGAAAAGTGTCCACAACCTCAAACTAGAGAACATTTAGCAGCATTGGATATTGCAGGGATTGAGAATATTATTATCATTCAAAATAAAATTGATGCAGTGAGTAAAGAAGAGGCAGAGAAGAACTATAACCAAATTAAGAATTTTGTCAAAGGAACTGTTGCTGAAGGTGCTCCTATTATACCAACTTCAGCAATTTTTGGAGCGAATCTGGAATTAGTAGTTAGAGCATTTGAAGAATTTATTCCCACTCCTAAATTAGATGAATCTGAGGATTTCGAGTTTCTGATTGCGCGATCTTTCGATGTAAATAAACCAGGGACAGAAATTAATAATCTAATTGGTGGAGTAATCGGAGGTTCTGTATTAAAAGGGAAAGTGAATGTGGGAGATATGATTGAAATTAAACCCGGGTTGAAAAGGAAAGATGGTTATACTTCTATAATTTCCCAAGTTATTAGTATTAGTCAAGGAAACAACTTCTTGGAAGAAGCTAAACCTGGAGGATTAATCGGTCTTGGGACAAAATTAGACCCTGCTTTAACTAAAGGCGATGCTTTAATAGGAAATTTAACAGGAAAACCGGAGAGCTTACCACCAGTATTAAATCAAGTTGAATTAGAGGTTCATCTTCTCGATAGAGTTATTGGTACCGAAGAGATGATTAAAGTTCATGAATTAAAACATGGAGAGCGGCTCTTAATGGTGGTTGGAACTGAAAGATGTGCTGGTACAGTAAAAAAAATACTTAAAGATACTTATATAATCGAATTAAATCCACCGATTTGTGTACCCAAAGAGTTCATTTTCGCAATTTCTCGAATTATCAATAGAAGATATCGATTAATAGGTTACGGGTTAAGAGTCGATAAAGAAATTTAGATCTAGCTATATGATAAAAAGATTTCTCTTATTTTGCCCTTCGTTAATTTAATTGAATCGTCAATTTTTGCAAAAATACGTTTCAAATCCTTGACAACCTCTTCATCAATATTAGAATTACTTGGTTTTAGTAGGTTTAAATCTGTTTCATATAAAATCAAATACCCCTCAAGCTTGGAAAGGAAATGGATAATTATTTCTATCTCGACATTACTGGAGAGATCAGCTCCTTTTCCTATCTTTTTAAATTCATAGAAAATCTCATCCATCACTCTTCTATCCAGAAAATCTATAAATTTCTCAATATTATCAACAAAAATAACGATCAATTCTTATGACACTTTCTTATTTCGTAGATACATAAAAAATCCAATGAGCAGAATTATGATACTAATTAATCCAAAAGAAAGAATGACACTCGGAAAATGGATGACATTAGTTGAGATGTAATGAGTTTCTTGTTCTGTATTGATACTCACAGATTTGATTTTTATTCCCCTTCGAAAAATATCTATCTTATATTCCCCATTTGGTAAATATCTTAATATGATCTCTCCATTTTCATTTGCTACTAAAGGTGCTATTGGTTGGGTGAAGTTATTTGAAATATATGTTCCGTAAACTTGATTATAATAAAAAATCTGTACATCTAAGTTCCATAAGGGCATATTTATATTATCGGTAATAATTATTCTAAGCTCATTAGTTGCTTCGTATCTTATAGTAAAGGGGCAACCATGTTCTCTAAAAATTAAAGAAGGTGTATAAACTAAAATACCCTGATTAAAATTTGGTTCTTCAATTTCAGATATTGGCAAATGATATATTATTCTATTAAATTGTGAAAAAATATCCGTAATTTGTTCATCTTCGATAGTTTCCTCATAAAACGTAAATTTCAATAAGAGATGTTCTGGTCCCTCAAGTATTTGAGGAAAATATATTCTTTCTCGTATATTGTTTCCACTAACCAATCTGTCGATAGCCCATGATTGACTCACGGGATCTTGAAATGCTATTACAAAATTGGAAGTAAAATTCAAATGGAAGCTGCTTGAATTAGCAGAAAATGAATCTATCAGAGAAATATTAAATTTGCCGTATGAAACTTGATAATCCTCAATATTATCTATTTGTTCAGAATTTAAAGCAAGACTGAAATTATTTAAGAGTTGATGATCAAAAGGAGAGACTAATAAATTAACATTTAAATTATCTGCCTCTATTTCACTTGTGGGTAGATTTCCTGAAAATTTATTTCCTTTAAGTAGGAATGTGTATGCATACTTAGCGGTAAAATTTTGCATTGATTGATTGGCAATTAAATCATCAATGTTAAGTTGGTCAATCTTCCAATTTATCAAATTGAGATCATAAGAATAAATTATATTCATAGAAAATTGACCATCCTCTGGTGAATCAAAATAATCAAAATAATCAAATTTTAAAAACCCATCATTAACAATAGAGTATTCATCTTCTGTTAAAACTAAACCTTCTACATAAATCTCTAAAATTTCTATAGGTGTTAAACGGGGAAGATAAACCAAAAAACCAGCAAGCCCTTCCTCAGAAGTTGTATTATCAAATTTAACTAGAAGAGTTTCGTTTAATTTTATTCTTACGACATCATTGTTAATATATCCTTCTTTTAGATAATTTCTTGAAGCATTCACCATAGTTCCTTCAAAGGAAGTACCATCATATGTAATATTTAAATCCTTTCCGATGTCTTTATCTAATTCATTAAACTGAGAGGAATTATCTAGTCCTGGTTGATGAAAAGATATATTTAATACAGAGATCTCTCCTAATCCACTTTTTTCTTCTTGTAATATTGATGAATAATCATCTTTTGAAAAAGCATTTATTTTTAGTAATGAATGTTGTTCTAAATCAGGATTACTTTGAGAAAACCTATTATTATTTAAAAGAAACATAAATGAAAATGACGATAGAATGATAAGATTAATAACAACAATGATCTTTATCTTTTTTCTAATATTATGCTTTTTCATTTAACTATCCATCTCGAAAATAAAATGTTCTTACAAACCTATTTTATATCAAATTAAATCTTAATAATATTTTCTTAAATTTTAATTTTCATTTTCTCCAACATTTATCTTCTTAAATTCATTAGATAAAAATTAAAATAGTAATACTAAATTTATTAGAATATATTGAAATTTGTTTCACTCCTTCAAATTAAAATCGAAATTGTGAACCATTAATCTGATATCTTCCTTTAGAATAAAGATATATGGATAAAAGAATATACTGGTTAATTAGGGAGTCTTATATATTAAATTAATTGTTTCTCAAATGGAGACATTGATTAAAATGGATCAAAAACCAGATCGGAAGGAATTTTTAAATAACCTTGATAATGCTATTAATAATTTTATTGATTCATCATCTAATTTTAATAAAGTTATTACAATTTCTCATAATGATGCAGATGGTATCTCATGTCTTCATTTAATCCAGAACCTATTATATAAAATGAATCTGAATTATGATTATTTTATCTATAATCGCTCTGTCTCTTGGGAGGCGTATTTAAGAGGTATTTTTTCTAATAGAAGTACCGAAAAAACAGCGTTTATATTTACCGATGTTGGCTCTAATCTTTCAGAATTAATTCCAATAATAGAAAAAAGAAAGGAAAAATTCTATATTTTAGACCATCATGAGGTTGACTGTGAAACCCCTCCAGAAGAGTACCCTAAGAATCTTAATTTTGTTAATCCAACTGTTTATGGGTTTGATGGTTTGGATCATATAGCAGGCGCAACATTAGCCTTTTTATTTGCAAAAGAAATAAAACCTCAGATAATTAAACAAGGATGGTTGACAATTATAGGAATAGCTGGAGATTCCCTCAAACCAATGGATAAACTTAAATCCTTCAATAGAGAGATCTATGAGGAGCTATTAAGAGAAGAGATTTTTATAGACAAAGCGGGTTTATTGCTATTTGGCAGTATGCATGATAGCATAAAAAATGGATTAAAATATAGTATCTTACCATTTCTTAAACAATTTGGAGGCAAGAATGATAAAACAATTAAAACCTTTTTAAGTGATTTGAATATCGATCCAAATAAAAAAGTAAGTAAATTAAACGAAACTGAAATAGAAAAAATTCAATCAGAGGGGAATTTTGAAAGTTATGGTCATTATGCTTTATTGCCTCAGAAAAATGGATTATTAAGATTTGCTTTCGAACATGCTCTCATGCTTAATATTTTATGTTTTAAAAATATCAGCGCAGCTGTTTCTAGTATTCAATTAAATCGAATTACTCGATACGCTAAAAATGTCTATTATGATTATGTTAGTAATTTAGCAAAAAATTTGAAAATTCTTGCCAATGAATTACCACGTTATGAAACAGAAAAAAGTATATTTATTGATGTGAAAGGGCAAATCCCTCCAAGCAATTGGTCAGATACGGCATCCTTTAGTAGTGTAAATGAATTATTAGATCCCTATAAAATATTATTTTTAGGAGGATTAGAACGTAAATCTCAAACTATTAAATTAAGTATACGCTGTACAAGAAAATTTTTACAGCAAAATGATGGTGTTGGAGTAAACAGAGTCATTAGTCGAATAATAGAAAACTTAGGAGGAACCGGAGGGGGACATAAATTAGCAGGCGGAATTAGATTATCAAGGGCTTCCTATAAAAGGCTTAAAAATAATGCTGATGATTATATTTAAAAACCTTAAAAACCTGATTTGTTAATATAATGAGTTTTATAGAGAAAAAGTCTGATAAAAGTTATATTTTAACTATATATGTGAAACCCAATTCTCGCAAACAAAAAATCGAACAAGATGGAAATTTCTTAGCTATATCCCTAAAATCAAAAGCTCAAAGAAATAAAGCGAATAAAGAATTAATTAAATTACTTCAAAATAAATTGAATATAAGTTCAAATCAGATTTCATTTTTATCTGGTGCCTATAATGAAGACAAAATTATTCAAATAAACTTTCTCAAGGAAATCAATGAAAATAAACTAATTGATATGCTCCTAAATTAATTTTTAGACTATTACGCATATTTTTCCTCAATTTTTTTAATAATATTAGATTTTTCACTAAAATTCTCATTAGCAAACCAATCTTTTAATCTCTTCTCAAATCTATACTGATGTTTCTTATTATTGGGATCATACTTATAACCTAACCTTTCCGTGTAAATTCTTTCTAAATTCCATTTTTTTAGTGGTAATAATTCTTTAATTATTAATCTCTTTTTTGCTCTCTTGAATTTATTATCTGTTTGTAAATATCTCCATTTTTTTCTCCATTCAAGAACCGTTCTTTCTTTTATGGGAATTTTAAACTTTTTTAGGTGATATTCAGAAATCATTTTATCACTCCATCCTTTTTCCCATAAAGATTTTAATTCTATTTTAGAAAACTTAAACAATCTCCATGATTTTGACCATTGTGGTTTTAGATTTTCAATCCTAAAATCATAAATCTCTTCTTTTGTATAATATCCATTATATCTTTTTCTTTCAAGACTATTATTATAATTCTTCAACATCTCTTTATATAAGTTTGCCCCTAAATTTAACTCGGTTCTCTTAGAAATTCTATTAGAAATTTTAAATAAAGATTTAATGTCCTTAAGGAAATTTAGACTATTCGATTTGATATAAGGGCGAAGATATTTCCTATTACTTTTTTCCAGATCATTAGGATACTCTCTGCCATGTGATCCATCACCATCAAAATATCCAAGTAAAAAAGCTAAAGCTAGTTCGCTTTTATTAGCAATAGATTGGGGAAATCTGATTATATTAGATTTTTTTCCACAAGGGAATCCTTTCTCTTTAAGATGAGCTGCAAACTTTTTATTATTTATATTTAAAACTAAACTTCTGCATAATTTTTTATTTTTATATCTCCTTCTGTAATAAACTATTTTAGGATCAATTTTTATAGCATTTACAAATCTCTTTATCATATCAAAATCTTGAACATCTACCTCAACGATCACTCGACTACTTGATCTTGTTAAATGACCATCAGCGAATAACCAACCATAAAAATAGGCTTTATCTTTATTATCAAGCAATTCAAAATAATCCGTTTTAAATTTTTGATTATTTTTGGGAAGATTTTTTTTTGCATTCCTTAGTCTCCGAAATAATATCTTAATATAGACACAATGTTTTGATTCTATATTCTCCTCTAATCTTTTTTGATATAGACTAATTAAATTCCAAGGGATAAAATAGAAAGGATTTTTCCGAGAATGCAAAATCTTATCATTTATATGCCATTTGCTTTTCATTCCTAAATATTTCTCAGATATTATTCTATAATTTAATTTTTTCCTCTCTAAACATTCTAGATAACGTTTTAAATCTTTATAAAAATCTAATAGACTATATTCTACCATTTTTGATTTTTAGCCTTCGTTTTATCCTATTAAAACATTCTAAAATAAAAAGGATAGACTCTCATTCAATTTTTCATTTAATAAAAAATTTTTCTCTCTAAAATTAAGAATTTTTTAGCTTTTTTCAAAATTGAATTTACTAGCTCAATCTAACTGCCGATTTTAATCATTCTACCACATCGAAGGCAGACAATAAAATGTTTAATGATTTAAAATGTAGTATTTTAAACTGTCATTCCCTCATCTGCACTTCTGGTTTGCCTAGTCTCTAATGATGCCTTATTATAGCCACAAGCTGGGCACTTAAAATTTTTAATCGTGCTCTTTAGATTTTTTTCCTTCCAATCTATGATGTCCTTTGCATTTACGACTTCAAATTTTAAATCTCGTTTTATTTCAGTTGAGATCTTATAATTTTCTGATTCATCTTCAGAAAATTTCTCAA
>SDNN01000136.1 GCA_004524425.1 Promethearchaeota archaeon | reverse complement strand
CGATATGCGATATGGCGGGGCGTTATCACGGAGGGCTTCCGAAAATGGCAGAAGGGAGAGAAAATCTATAATCGTGATAAGGACCGCATATCGCTATATGTAACAGAAAAAACTAAGAATAAATGGCAAGATTTCATAGAAAACAACAGGGGCAAATATACCACCATTTCCAAGCTCATTAGGAAAAGTGTCAATCAATTCATTGAAAATAGCGACAAAAAGCTTAGTCCTACCACGATTTCTAATATTTCTCATGCGTTAAAGGAGCCTTTAACCACAATTAAAGGTTATTCTCAATTATTATTGGAGAATCACAAAGCAAATTTATCCGATTCCGTTCTATCCACGGTTAAAAACATATTTGATCAAAGCGTTCAGCTTGAAAACAAGATCGTTGGATTCTTGGATAATATTAAGGGGCAGACAAGGGAATACGATATTTTGCTCATCGAGGATGATGTCGCGACGATTAGGTTAATTACCAGTTTTTTTGAAAATAAAGGATTCATATGTCATGGAGTGGTGTCGGGTAAAAAGGGGTTAGAAGAGTTAAACAATCACATTCCTCAGCTCGTTTTATTGGATATAATATTACCAGACATAAACGGATATGATATTTGTCGATCCATAAAATCAAGCAAAGAGTACAAGCATGTACCCGTATATTATTTGACGGCGATTTCTGGCTCAGAAGTTGAGACAAAACTAGAAGAGACAGGAGCAGATGGATATATATTGAAGCCTTTTAATTTTTCTGATTTTGATATCTTATTTGACATTTTATATGGGTCTAAATAAGAATAGCATCTCAAAAATCAGCTTTTTTCAATTTTCATGGAAATTGCTGGTATTTATTACCTTTTGATTTTTTTTTGAAACAAAAAACTATTTTATACATTTTGTTCTAATATAATTTGATAATAATTGATTTTTTTGATAAAAAATTGAATTACTCAAGGTATTAATACGAAATTGAAGAGAAAATTTTGGTAAAAAAATATGGGAAAAGCAAATGAGGATCCTTCCGAATCGGAAATGATAGAAAAAACCGAAGAGATGGAGCAGTATGAGGAAGAAACGGGAAAGTATGCCATTTGGCGTGGAGTTATCACTGAAGGATTTAAAAAATGGAAGGAAGGAGAGAAAATCTATGATAGAGATAAGGAACGAATCTCACTTTACATTTCCGAAGATACTAAAAAGAAATGGCAAGAGTTTAAAGAACACCATAATTATTCTACCATCTCAAAACTCATACGAAAGAGTGTTAATACTTTTATTGATAAGGAAAAAAAAGAAGGCAGGGATGAAGGATTATACCGCGATGTTAAGACGTTTGCTGATATATCCCATGCTTTAAAAGAGCCCTTGACGACCATAAAAGGATTTTCCCAATTATTATTAGAAAACAAGGCACAAGAACTTAGTGATGAGGTAATCTTAACCTTGGAAAATATCGTTGAACAGAGCAATCTTCTCGAATCGCGAATCATAAATATTTTAGATGATATTAAAAGTGAAACCATAGAATATGACGTGTTGCTCATAGAAGATGATCAGCCCACCATCAGATTAATCACCAGTTTTTTCGAAAGTAAAGGATATGTGTGTAAGGGGATAATTAGCGGGAAAAAGGGGCTTGAGGAACTTCAAAATTCTAATCCAAAAGTGATTTTATTAGATATCATATTACCTGATATTAATGGATATGATCTCTGCCGAAAAATCAAGGAAAATGGAGAATCAAAAGATATACCCGTGTATTATCTTACTGCCATTCCAGAATCGGAAGTGGAAAAAAATTTAGAAGAGACGATGGCTGATGGATATATCCTCAAACCATTTGATTTTTCGGATTTTGATGTCATTTTTGAAAAATTAGAAAATGCCAGGAATTAATTCCAATTTTCACACGTTATCATGTTAGGAGAGAAAATTTATTTATAATCATGTTAGACATGTTAAATGTAAAAAGAAAGAGAGAAGAAGAAAGAAAAATCAAGATGAGAAAGGGAGATAGATATAGGTAATAGTAGGAATATATTCCTGATTTTCTTGTATATTTCAAAACACCAAATAGCGTGAAAGCAAAACATTTGATTTCGTTTCTTCTCCAAACAACTATTAAGAATATTGAAATTATAAACATTTTTGTCTAAGATTTAATAACTGCCTGAAGGAAATTGAGTGAAAATTTGAAATCCTATTATTTAGATTCTTTGATTAAATCTTATCTTTGATTCATTGAGTAAATTTCCTTTATATGTTTTTAATCGAACGGCTTCCGATGTCCTGTTTTTAATGAATCGTATTTTGGAGATAGCATGAATTCGAGCAAGAAAAAAGAAAAAGCGGGCTATGAGGGATTTTCGTAGCTGCCCGATTCGGACAGAACATTCGAACCCCCGACCGACAGGTTAAGAGCCTGCTGCGCTACCTGACTGCGCTAATAGCCCATGGATATAACATGTGATCAACGCAGACGGAGGGATTCGAACCCCCGAGCGCTTATGCGCACTGGCTTTAGTGTCGAAATTGGAACGATCTCAAGGCCAGCGTCTTACCAGCTAGGCTACGTCTGCATTATGTTTTATTATAAGTTAATTTTTTATATGCAAGTAATATTTAAAAATCCATTTTAATATATTATTTTTACGAATTGTGGATTAGTTTTGAAAATGATACGAACTCATTAATTTCTTTTATTAGATATGTCGTTTCATGATTCAGCGTATAATGAATTAGAGTAGTAAAGAATTTAACAAAAATATAAATGACATGCTTCATTTTTTTAACTTGAAAGCTGAAAAATCTTTTCTCTAGACCTTTTATCTCGGAAAAGATTGTTTTCATTCTCATTTAAAATTTTTAAAAAGGTGTTTATCATAAGTTCAGCTAAAGATTTTCGTTATTTAATCCCAGAAAATTTATTTAAAGAAATCACTCAAAAAGCTGGTGAGGAAGTACCTCACATTATTCATGGATGGTTATTTGCAGAACGAAAAGAGAATTTTGGAATTTGTAAAAGCTTTATCATGAATCCTGATTTGCGAAAGACCAAGAGCCATGTAAAACCAAGAAGTTGGATGCGGTATAAAAAGTCAAAAATTTATAACATGAGAAAATTTAAAGAGGAATTAGAGGTGGATATCGTATGGATGTGGCATTCTCATCCCTCTGGTAATGAAAAACTCCATCAAATTGATAAAAGGATTTTGAAATATCTTAGCAATGGAGTCATGATAATCGTGATCCCTCCCATCCCAGACAAAGACCAAAAAGCACATCTCGTGGGTTGGTACTACGATAAACGATATACTAAAAAACCAATCATTGAGAAAATGGTCTTTGAAATAATTTCGGACCAATAATCATTCTCCCGCTCTTTTCTTTTTCTATCATTTTTTGGTCTATACAAACATAAAAAAATATTAAAATTTTAAAATCTTATATTCAAATTATATTAGTTGAAAAACTAATAGTTTGTCATACATCAGCAAGCGTCGCTTAGCTTGGTAGAGCGCTGGATTGCTAATCCAGTGTCCGAACGGATGCGTGGGTTCAAATCCCACCGCTTGCGTTTAAATAAATTCAAAATATCTTTAAAAGCCTATTTTTTGTTAAATCTTTAAACTTGATTAAATTATTCTCTCTATATTATTAAGAAAATTCAAAAGTACAACTCGAAAAGATATTATCAAGACTATCAAAATATAAAGACTTAGAAGGAATGATACCAAGAAATCCCGAATTTAGTGAAATTCACAAATTGATTAAATTATCTAATTCTATTAAAAATCGATATGAGTTATAGGATATGAAAAAGTATTAAAATTCTAAAGTATTATAGTGAAATTAAAAATGGATAAATTCTTTCAATCAAGAGCCCGTGGTCTAGTGGTTATGACGATGCGCTTACACCGCATAGGTCGGGAGTTCGATATCTGTTTTCATTTGGGAGCAGACTAAATCCTCCCCGGGCTCATTCATTTTTATTCTACGCTTCATGTGAATAATTGCTCTATTTTATCATGTTTAAGAGCACTTAGTTTACAGCCCCTAAGATATCTTCCTATGTCGGCTATAATTCCTTGCGCAGTAGTATTTTCTCGTAATATGACCGCATGTTCAAGAAAGCCAAATCTCTCTATTGATACAATATCTCTAAAATGTCCTTTCTTTATTATGGCTTTTTTAAATTGATTTTTACTAGCCCCGCTAACAAAAACAGCATCAAGGTGTTCATTTGTGAGTTTTTCAAAGAGAGTTAATGAATCTTCATGTATAATGCCTTGCAATTCTTTTTTTACCTCATCAGATCTCGTGATTTTGATGCTGAATGGGAAGTGATCCATTAGATCATAAGTTTTAACAATTTCTCTGAGAGAAATTTTTTTTCCCTTGCATAATTGGCCTCTTAAATCGTTTAAACTCATTAAAACGTCTGTCTTTGGATTAACAATGCCACAGTCTACAAAAAGCCCGAAACCATATTTTCCCACATCAACTAAAGTTCCTTTATATATATTTCCGCTTTTAACATCATCAAAATCAATTATGGAGCCAATTTCATTTCGGAGCAAATTATAAACAAAAGTTTCCTCAGGACCCTGAATAAGAATTTCAAACCTGTTGTCAAAATTTCTTAATTTTTTAATACTAATTTTAGTTTTTGAAAACCCTTTAGTAATTTCATGTAAATATTTTAAATAACGCGTGGCAACCTCATGTTTAGACTTTTCAGGAGGAATGTTATAAATCTTATCAAGAAGTACTATTTTTTTCATGTTTGAATGAGTGTTGGCTCGTAAAATAATTATTTAACAACTATAGTGGCATAAAAATAAAAAATCTTTCTCCTTTTAGTAACAATAATCAAAAATTCTGAAAAGTTTTAAATCTCAAGATTTTTATTTTTTAAGAATAAGAATGGATGTTTAATTAAGAATAAGATGATTTTAATAAATGAATCAGGAAAAATTTAAAGAAATAATAGAAGGAATGCATGAATATCAGGGGCTTGTCTCCCTATACCTCCTAAATTCTGAAGGAGATACCATTTTTAAGTTTGGAGAGACCCAATTGCAAAATCATGAGGGTAAATCAATTCTCAAAGCTTGGAAAGAAAAAGAATCTTCATTGAATTATCAACAATCAAGATATGCTATCTTGAAAAATGATGAAATCCAATTAGCTGCTAAGAATATCACGGGAGGAAAGGGTAATATCGCAGGCTCGATTACCAAGGAAGGAGATTATCTCATTGCCCATATAGATCAAGATACTGATTTAATCTTGCTTGAATGGTCTATTTTGGTAAATAAATTAGCTTGGTCTTAAATTTTAATTTTTAAAATGCATTTTTCAAAATAGTTTATTGAGCTGTTCTTAAAATCTTACGAAACTCTTTCAATTTGAAATGGATTTTAGAAAATAGAAACAAAATATAAATTTAATCATAAATTGTTTAATTTTAATTAGAAAATAAAAAATAATGTATAGGATTTAATTAAAAATATTAACTTTAAAAAAATCTTTCAATATTTAAGATAATTTTAAAGCTTTTAATGGAAGTTGTTAAATTTTAAAGGAGGTAAACCTTAGATGTTTCGACAACCTGGCAGCGGGTATGATATGGCTATAACCCAATTTTCGCCTGAAGGCAGATTATTTCAAGTTGAATATGCCATCGAGGCAGTTAGAAGAGGTACAACAGCAATAGTATGTAGAAATAAAGGGTCTGTTGTATTTGCAGTTGAGAAAAAAAGTTCTGAACTTGCATTAAGCTTAGGATCAGAGAAAATTTTTAAAATTGATGAGCATATTGGTGTTGCCATCGCAGGACTTACTGCTGATGCTCGCGTCCTCATTGATAAAGCTAGAGTTCAAGCTCAAATAAACCAATTGAGTTATGATGAAAAAATTTCTGTGAAAGATGCTACCCTTCACATTTGCGAGTATAAGCAAGCTTTTACTCAAAATGCTGGTGTGAGGCCTTTTGGAGTATCTTTCTTGGTTGCAGGCATTGATTCTAATGGTCCATCATTGTATTTGACTGATCCCTCGGGAGCAATGTGGGGATATAAAGCTTTTGCAATAGGTTCAGGAGCCAATGAAGCAAGGTCTTATCTTGAGGAAAATTATAAAGAGAGCATAACTAATGAAGAATTAAAATTATTACCATTAAAGGCATTAAAGGAATTGATGGGAGATAATTTAAATAAAAACACGTGTGATGTAGCTTATATAATGAAAGAGGATAAAAAATTTAAATTGTTAAGTCTTGAGGAGAAAGAAGAATTATTAAAACAAATATAGAATAATTCGAGAGACTAAAAAAACCAAAATTAAAAATTTAAAATAATCCACTTATTCCTTTATTTTTAACAACATTCAAAAAAAGAGACAAAAAACACCGTAATTGAATCCTTAAAAGGATAAGGTAAATTACAGATGATTGATCGGGCAAGAATTGATTTAGGCGGATATATTATTGGACGCATTGAAAAAGGCGGCAGAGTTTTTGAAATGCTCATGGATCCAGAGCAAGCCTGGGAAGCGAAAAAAAAGATTCGTGAAGAAATAAATAAAAGATTAAAAGAAGGAAGCGAAAAATCTCGACTTAGCGTTGATGAAATAATTAATCACCCAGAAATCAATTTAGAGATGATATTTGAAAGTTTTACCGTATTTGAGGATTTAAGAAGAGGTAAAAAAGCAACTGATGGAGACATGGAAGCCATATTCGATAGCGTTGACGGTAAAGAAATTAGTGCACATATTCTTTTAGAAGGAGAAATTCAATGGACCAAAGCTCAGCGAGAGGAAGAAAGAAAAAAGAAATTAAAACAAATTATCAACATTATTAGTAAAAATGCCATAAATCCTCAAAATAAAAAGCCACATCCTTATCAAAGAATTGAAAAAGCTATTGAAGAAGCAAATGTTAAAATTGATTTGATGAAGAATGCTGAAGAGCAAGTAGATGATGTTGTTAAAAAAATACAAACTGTTATTCCTATACGAATGGAACAAACAGAAATGGCTATTAAAATACCAACAAGCTTCACGGCAAAAGGTTACAATATTGTTGCTCAACTCGCACAAATTAAAAAAGAAGAATGGCAATCTGATGGATCTTGGGTCTCAATTATCTCTCTACCAGCAGGCCTACAAATGGAATTAATTGATAAATTGAATAAATTAACACACGGAAGAGTCCAAACTAAATTATTAAAGTCTTAATTTGAATTAGCTTTAGAATTCAAAATACATTATTTTTTATGGAAATAGTTAAATAACAAACATGTGAGGAGATACAAATGGAAGAAGAAATATCTGAAGAGGAAGATGATTTTGATGATGAAAAGACAACTCGAGATCTCGTTGTTCCTGGTGAAGTTTTAACTGAAGATGTTCAGAATTTTTTACCTGGACGAGGTACCATATTGAATAAAGAAAGAAATAAGATCATTTCTTTACATATAGGATTAAAACAAGTAAGTAAGAACTACATGAATGTGATTCCTCTTAGAGGTATATATACGCCTCAACCAGGTGATAAGGTTATTGCTGTGGTAGTAGATAAAAATCCAGTTAAATATAGATGCGATATTAATGCTCAAGATCTTGGTATTTTAAAACCTAAAAATACAATAAAAAGAAGTAAGATGAGATTTGGAAGGGGCCGCGATTACCAAAAAGACGATCGTAGCACTGAAAGATTTGAAATAGGAGATGTGTTAATTGTTAAAGTTCTCTCCGCAAATCGTTTGAATAGTCCAGAATTAACTACAGTTGGCAAGTTTTTGGGCAAAAAGAAT
>SDNN01000135.1 GCA_004524425.1 Promethearchaeota archaeon | reverse complement strand
TTTTTGGTTTGTACGAGATTGAGTGTAGCAGATACGCGGGAATTTTTCCCTATTGGCAAGGACATAATCCCCATTTTTAAAAGGAAAACCGTGTTTGCTCCCATAACTTTATATTTTACCCAAGATAATGCAGGTGAAAAAATAGGGTTAAAATCCATGGTTTGCCCCATAACATAATGATTATTAGTATCTCTTACCCCAATTGCGGTACACGCGGCAGATATTGGGAAGCTTCTACTTTCCATTCGTGGAAGCAATTGACCATAAAACAGATCTAAAAAGACTACTTGAAATAGAAGATCATCATATTCAACTCCCGATACTTCCGAAACTCCTTTCAATTCTTCCTTATATTGGATGGGAATACATTTTTCATAAGCTTTTGAATAGCTACGAATTTCATCCATTTTTAAATCATAAAACATGACAAATCTCTTTAGAATAAAGTTCATTTTTTTAATTTGCCTTTTCAGATATTTTCCTTGTAATCTACCTAACGTATAATGATCTTTAGAAATAATCTCCAAGTATTTCTGTCCATTTGACTCTTGCCATTTAGCAATTCCAGCGCATGATGATTCTTTAAGTGATTTCGTGAATGTTTCTCTCTCCTGATTGTCATGTTTCTTGATACCGTTTCTTAATACCGGCATGATGATCCCTAAAAATAGAATTAACAGCAACAAGAATAAATTCGTCAAAATTAATTTTATTACAATCATAATCGCAATCATTTTAGAAACTTAATTATGAAAAAATAAAATACCTCAGGTTTTCATTAAATTCTTTTCTAAGAAATATGGGCTCTTAATATCAAAAATGGAAGTTAATATTTGTTCAAAAGTCTCCTGAACCCCTTCTCCCGTTAATGCACTCGTATATTTAACGTACATGTTATTATAATCTTTAATATTAAACTTTTCGAGAAACTTCTCTGGATCATACTTTTCAGGTAAATCTTGCTTATTAAAACACAGAATGATGGGAATTCTCTCCAATAGATCGCTAAAGTAAGAAGCTAATTCAGTCCACGATATGCTATTCCGTTCAAACGTATTTTTTTGCGAATCTGCAACGAAAATAATGCCGTCAATCCCTCTCAAGGTTATTGGCCTCGATACGATGTAAAAATCTTGACCGGTTGTCGAATAAATGTGAAGCTTCAGTACCCATTGATCGCTTTCAAAAGATATGATCCCGTAATCAAAAAATAAAGTACGACCGACGGTACTTTCAATAGATTCTAACTGATTTCCTTTGCCAAACTTGGTAAATAATGCCTTTAAAGTAGAAGTTTTACCTGACATAGCCGGACCAAAATATACAATTTTTAACTGAATAGTTTTATCCAAGTAATCAATTATCATGAGTTAAGCGATTTTAATTTTAGATCATTCTTTAAAAAAATATTAAAAATCCTATTTTTTTAGACATGAACATGAGATCCTTCATGACCAAAGTGCCGAAAAAAAAGACAGAGGTTTTCATTCTTTTTTTTTTTAAGATGTGAAACTTTTTTATGATATATGAATTAAAAATCACATGATCGAATCAATTGATCTAATTACCCTTTTATTAATCATCCTTATCGTAGCTGTTATTGGAGCAATCGCAAATTTTATCATAGGAGTTTTTCTTACATTGAAAATGGCTTCTCTTAGAGGCCTTACGGAGGAAAAAAAGCCTGCGATCATATTAAATGCAATTTGGAGTCTAGTTGTATTGCTAACGGGTTTCTCTCCTTGGACATATATTATCGCATTTTTCATAAATTTAATTATTGGATTAATTGCTTTAAAATATGAGCAATTTTATGGTTTGAAACAATTTCGTAAGCGCTTAACATTTTTACTCATCATTTTGATTATACAATTTGTAATAATAATGATCATCTATATAATTATAATTTCGGTCATCATAATATTCATCTTTGGATGAGAAATCATAGTAATCCTTCCTTTCCAAAAATATCTCGATGTTAACTGAAATCTAAAAAAAGTAGGTTTGTGATATTAATTATTTTTCTAAAAAAATATCAGGCTTATGATTATAATGGGAATCGCGATTAAAGATCCAATGATGACAAGACTAAGGCTTCTTTGAATTAACTTCAAGCGTTTTGCTTGACAATCGGGGCACAATCCATATTGTAGATGCTCTTTACATGTATCTCGACCGCACTTTACGCAAGTCAATTCAGCTATTTTATTACAATAATAACAATTCGGCATTTCTTCGACGATTTTTCTAAAGTTTCATCTAATTTTTATAAATATAATTAGAATTCATGATATTTAAATTCAAGAAATAAAAAAAGAATTGGTCTTTAGAAAAACTCTTAAAGCTCTCTTTTCAGATTTTCTCCTCCCTTCTTTACTTTGATAATGATCAAGGCAAAAATTAGAACGCATGAAGTACCAAAAATCATGAAGCTTAGAATATCAACGACCAAAAGCAAGAATAGTAAAAATGATATGGCTCCAATGATAAGAGCTAATGTATTTTCTTCATTTAAAGCATATCCATTACCAGAGGTATTTAATATCACCCATATAATAAATAAGGAAAATGCAGGCATCAGAAAGAGCGGGATAATCGGATTAATTTGAAGGATTGGAGGGAACCACGCAATCGCAAAGAATCCTACTGCCCATATTAACCCAAGAAAAAAATATAGTTTAAATCCAGGTGCTTCTACTTCTTTCTTTTTTAGTATATTAGATGGAGCTTTCTTTGCGATGAGAATAAGAACTCCCGTTAAAATTAAAAATCCAACATATTCCACCATGCCTGGAATGTAGTTATAAGTGGAAATTACGAAGGTCATCCAAATGGGGGCACAGGATATGAATATAACCAAAATAAGTAGAAAACTTTTTTTATCTAGCCAAGACTCTTCTTTCACTTGAGGGAAGGCAATATGGGTCAAAACTATTGGAATTGTTATGCTATAAATCATGTGGAAGATCATCAATTCTACCACCCATATCCAGTTAACTCCGAAATACCTGCCATAAATGCCTAATATTCCCACATCTTCCCAAAGGGGATTAAAAAAGCTCATTAGAAAGAGACCTTCTTCAATAATACCGTATGCTGCGCCCAAAAACAAGAGGCTCACATATCCTTCAGATCCTTTTTCCCACTTGATCAAAAATTCTCGCATGATCAAGGCACCAAACCCATAAAGAAAGACCAATAAAATTATCACCAACGGATCTAACCAGGCAATTGCTGGAGTAGACATGGATAATCCTTCTCCCACGAATGGAGCAAAAAATATAAGGAATAAAATTGCCTTGTTCTTTTCTTTCATGGCAAAAGACTTGATTTGCTTCACTATGTATTATGCAGTTGATTTATTTAAAGCTGAATTTATTATCATATCAGAAATTTTTATAAATAACAATATAGCTCTAACGATATAGGTCGTTTATTTTTTCCGCAAATAAGTCTCCTGGTAACGTTATTTTCTTACCAAAATAATTTTCTACAATCAAAAGTAAGGATCTGAATAGGTTCTTTTTAACTTTTAAGAAATTATCACTCTCTAAATAACCCTTTATCTCTTTCTTAAGATAATATCTTTTTTCTTTTTTTTCTGAATACTCATGAATTTTCTTGCTTAATTCATATAAATTCTGCAAGTTGTCTTTCAAATAATTGAGGCTTCTTTTTGGATTTAGAATCTTATAAAATTTATAAACAATCTCTCTTACAAATTTAATTTCGTTAGTTAGTTTCGCCTTTTTAAATCTTCTTTTTCCTACTATAGAATAGTTATCATTTAATTTTTCTGCTTTTTTATAATCTCGGACTCTTTTAATCATTAGATTACTTTTAAAAGATGATTGAAAAATATAGTGAAAAAAATCAAGCAGAATTTTATCTAAATTTTTCTTTTTCTTGATAAGAACTAAGACATTTTCTCCTAACACGATGGAATTGATGGTTTGAATCAATCGTTCTCTTTTAATGTAATATTTAACAGATAAGACATTCACGTCTTCTGCTCTTAATGCCTTAAAGTTATAGGAAAAATAAGTCAAAATAAGTCGGTAGTATTTTTCGTGTAATTTTTTAAATTCAGAAAAGCTCTTATCATTTTCTTTGTTACTTTCCCATAATTTAGGAAGATTGATCTTATTTTTTAAATCATTCGCAAAATGGGATATGATTGGTTTTATTGTTTCGAGATATTCATTTACATTCTTCGTTTCAGTTTTTACTAACAGGGTAATTAAGACGGTCTCATAAGATCTCTTTGAATCTTTATAACTCTCCTCGAAAACGAGATTTTGAGTATGATATCCATTAAAATTGAATTGAAACAATCCAGGAATTTGGATGAAGTCTAAAATGCTTGAAATGTATTCATAACCATCATCTTTTTTTAATTCACGATGGCCATAAAATATAGAGGGCCCACGCATGACATCAAAGTATGATACAATCAATTGAGGTGCATCATGATTTTGTCTTGATTCATTCATTTTTATGAGAGATTGGTTTTAAAAAACAAACTTAGCATTTCTTATAAAATGTGTAAAAAAAGAATTATAAAAAGTGCACTTCAATACAACTCTCTGATGTGTTATATCATCAAAAATAATAAGAAAATTTTTAAACTGAATGGCAGAGAACCTAAAGTAAGAAAATTTTTGAAGTTAAATTAAACGTTAAGTGGATGATTTTAACGAATTTAATTGATCGGTAAATGTTCAATTACAAAATGTTTATAATTTTTTCAACCATATTAACCATAATTCAAAATTCAAACATGACACGAGTTGAGTTATGTGTCTCAAAATTCAGATAAAAATAGTGAGATTGACGCACTTGGAGCTCTTGTGGGTAGAGAAGAGATTGAAGTAGAAACCACGACCTCTAAGAAGAACGTGTTCTGTTGGGCGATGTATGATTTAGCAAATACCATCTATTCCATGGTTATCGTCAGCTTAATCATAACTCGCTACGTCTTAGTCATCGGTCAAGTTGAGGAAGGAATGACTTATGGTCAGGCAAGTCTCATTTTTGGGCTGGTACAAGGTATCATGCAAGCAGGATTGGCCATATTATCTCCCATCGTGGGTGCATTAAGCGATACAACCGGGAAACGCAAGCCTTTTGTAATCAGTCTAGGTGGTTTCTGCTTGCTTACCGCAAGTTTGCTTGGTTTTTTTCATGACCTCACGACAGTACTCATATTTTATATTCTTTCAAACATCGGTTATCAATTTAGTTTAGATTTCTATGATGCCATGATTCCTTTCATCTCGAAAAAAGAGGATTTTGCCAAGGTTTCAGGTTTTGGAATTGCTTGGGGTTATTTGGGAACCATCATTTCCCTCTTTGTTTTGTTACCCTTAATGCTCCTATGGGGAGATGTGGTAAGCGATCCGAATCAAGGAGATTTAAGTTATGGATATACGGGTTATTGGATCTCATTCGTGGTGCCCATGGTCTTATTCGCAGTTTTGATGATCCCCTTTTTCTTTGTTCGGGAAAAACAGAAAAAAGGCAAGCTCCCACCCATTGGTAAATTAATTGGTGAATCATACAGACAAGTAAAAAGCACTTTTAAGGACATTAGACGACATAGGCAAATGTTCATCTATTTAATTGCCTACTTTTTAATCGCTGATATTGCCAACGTGATCGTGATCTACATGATGCCCATCATAACTGATGGACTCGTCATCGGCACGGATGGAAAAGCATCTGATATCTTTGGAGTGCTATTCATCATCATTGCCACTTTTTCGGCCGTCGCTTTTACATACTTCGTCGGAAAATTCGGAGAAAAACGGGGTCCAAAAAAAACTTTTTATCTTGTTGGGTTTCTTTGGGCTGTCGCCTTGATCATCGGAGTGGTTTTAATCTTCTCATTTCCTTACATCAATATCGGTTTAAACTTTCCCTTCATGATGGCAATCGTGATGGGCATCGTGGCAGGTCCAGCTCTAGGTGGGACTTGGACTGCCAATAGGATCATGGTCACGGAACTTGCCCCAAAAGAAAAATTCGGAGAATATTTTGGCTTTACCAAGTTGAGCGGAAAGGTCTCATCATCCATAGGTCCCATAGTCTTTGGCTCAGTGTTGCTGACAGCTGATATAATTGGCAAGTATGCGTACGGTTGGGCAATGATAGCCGTCGGTATCATCATGGCAATCGGCTTGTTCATCATCAGCTTTGTCGACATGAGCCAATCTCAGAAAAATTATTAAATATTTATTTTTCTTTATTATTTTTTTTTCATTCCGCTTTTCTAAATCCACCGTTCACTTGGTAAGATCTGCTCCACAAGATTCACAAAAACGACTTGAAGGGTCTTTGATCGGCTCTCCGCAACTAGTACAATAATTTTTTGATTTTTCAATGCTGGTTGTTGGAACTGCAGGGATTTTTTCAGATTCTTTTTGGTTTTCTCTCTTACTGTAGTTCTTTTTTCTGCTTTTAGCAATTATTATCACGATGACAATTCCAACTACATTTAAGATAGCAACTAACCAATAAAAAGCCACATAACCAGGAGTTATGGAAACGGATGGAGTGATTTTTATCTCATATTCCACTTTAGCATGTTCAAGATCAGTATTATGGATGATCACAAACCCATTAGATTCCGCACTTTTGCTTCCTTCTTCGGTTTCATCTTCTATATCCTTATCGTGAAAAAGATTATCGCTGTCTATATCATCTACAGATCTGTCCTCTTTAAACTCATCATATCCGTCCTCATTGACTATCATAAATAAGATAGAAGCATTTGTTTCAATCTCATATTGTACGTTGGCACTATACCCTCCTTCAAGTGCGAATTCATATTTTTTATAGGATTCATTAATTAAGGTAATCGTGTCATCTATATCCTTGACTTGGTTTCTTTGTTCTTTTTCTCGCTTAATTTCAGGGGCAATTAAGATTGCTAAAACCATTATTTCCACTACGAGAAAAGAAATTATTCCTACTACTAAGATGATATTCCTCTTTTTCTCTTGAAGCTTCATGAATTTACCACCCTTTCTTGATAACTAAATATTGAACTTTTTTGTTTATATAGATGATCCATCTTCTATTTTTAAAAAAGAAACTTGCTTTTAATAAGGAAAAAAAAAAGAAAACATGCCCTCAGGAATATGCACCGCACCGCATCTATTCAAATTATTAATATTACAAGATCATCAATAAAGTGCAAAGCTCATTATTTCTTTATAATCAAGGGTTTTTCCAAGAATCTCTGGGGTCCACATGGGAAAAAGGTGTGCTTTTTCTGGAATAGCTACCTGTTCTTTAATTCTTCCTGCTTCTAAGAATTTCTTTAAAGGGACGTATTCTCCAATGTTTTTTTGAACCATTTCCCAATCTGTCCAAAGGATGGCTGGAACTTCTGATGAAGGCGTGGGCTCTCCTTGTAACTTGGCAAAAAATACATGAATCTTACCAATGAACTTTTGAGCCTTTTTTGTTGGATCACCTGGCTTTCCGGGATATTCAACGAAATAAATTGCGAAAGGCTTGATTTCTCCTCCTGGCTTGATGGTTCTCACGCTCAAGTCTAAATCGATTAAATGCGTTCTACTTGAAGTTAATAGTTCAATATCTACTACCATCTCTTCGCGAGCTTCTCTCAACGCAGCTTCAATGGCGGTTTCTCCTTGTTCAATCTTTCCTCCAACGCATCCGTAGGAAATCAGAACCCGGCCTTTATCCTTTTGTCGTATCCAATATGCTTGTTTTGAGAGAGCAAAAATGGACTTTCCCTTATCAAAAATAATTAAACCGACACCTTCCACATCAAAAGGTTTATCTAACTCATCAACT
>SDNN01000134.1 GCA_004524425.1 Promethearchaeota archaeon | reverse complement strand
TGATGATTAAATTATAAAATCCAAAAAGCAAAGCGATTATTGGACCGACTACAAAAAATGTAATTAAACTAAAGTAAATCTTTTTTGATATCTCACGAAAATATGAAATAAATCCCATTAGTAAAAGAAATTCAGCTATCGATGAATTAATAACCCTAATTAGCTTAAAAAATAATGGAATTCCTTTTATGGCAAAATACTCATTCAATATAATTGATGAAATACTGATCATCCAAAATAACCATCCAAAAATAATGATCAAAAACTTTCTTTCTTTAGAATATAAATAAAATTCAAGAGAAACTAATAAACCTATAAAAGCTAAAACTAGTGACACCAGCACTGTAAGGAATACGACAGGAAGCAATCCAATCCCCTCATCTAAATTGAAAAGCGGTTAATTTATTTCTAAATCATAGTAATAAAGACATTATTTAAATTTATTTGAATTTTAAAATTTCTTTCATTTTCTACCTTCTTCTTGTGTTTTTATCTATTAGAGGATAAAATGATAAATTAAGGGTACCTTGATTATTTTTTTTACACTGAGTATATTTTCAATCCCTTCCTTGTTGTGTGAAATTTCACACATTTTTTGTGAAAGCTAGACTTATCCTTTAGTTTTAAAATATAATCAATACACTTTAGTCTTTCAGACCTCTGTATTACTTGGGATTTATCCTACATGCTATAGAACATGGGATAAAATTAACTTAAAATAATATCAAATATAAACCTAAATATAGTATTAATTTGAAAAAAAACTAAAAATTGTGAACAAAAATATGTCCAAAAAAGGCGCAAAAATTAAAATAGATTCTTATAAAGGACCACTCGGACAAATTAAAGGATTCGAACTCACTACTGGGAAAGTAGCTTATGGTGACGAGACTGAATGGGAACCAATGGGTCCCACACCTGAGCCTCACATACCAACCTTACGTCCTTGGTTCATGAAACTCATGGAAAGATACAAACCATTCTACATGCCGATTTGCGATATGTGTTGCCTCTGTACGTTCGGTAAATGCAACCTTTCCAAGGGAAGGACCGGGGCTTGTGGTATAAACATGGAGACTCAACAGGCGCGTATTGTAGAGATTGCGTGTTGTATTGGAGCTTCTTGTCACAGTGCTCATGGTGATCATCTCTTACATTGGCTACATGATAAATTCGGTAACGTACCTATTGATTATGGCAATAATATAGAAGTAGAAATGCCTTGTACGCGACTAATCGTCGGAATGAAGCCTGAGACCCTTGAAGACTTGGAGACGGCCATGGAATGGGTGCATTTTACAATTACTCATCTTTTAGCAGCTGGCCATACTGGTCAAGAATCAAGTTATCTAGATTATGAATCAAAAGCATTCTTGGCAGGATTAGCAGATGCGGTAGGAATGGAAATCTCTGATGCTGTACAAATAGCTGCTTATGGATTTCCTGCGGGGGATCCTGACGTACCACTTATTGAATTAGGCATGGGTACATTAGATACGGAAAATAAAGCAACTATATTAATGATCGGGCATAATGTAGCCCCTGGAATTGAATTAGTTGATTATTTAAGAGAAAAGGGCTACGAAGAAAAGGTCGACGTCGGTGCAATTTGTTGTACTGCCATTGATTTAACCCGATATTATGATGGAGCTAAGATTGTTGGTTCACTTGCTCGTCAAATGTTTTACATTCGTTCTGGTTTAGCTGACGTGGTAATGGTTGATGAACAATGCGTAAATTTGAGGTCATACGAACAAGCCAAGCTCGTAAATGCTCCTTTCATTGCTACCAATGAAAAGAATATGGGCGGATTGCCAAACAGGACAGATGATCCTGTTGATGAAATTGTTGATGATCTCGTAAGTGGAAAAGCAGATGGAGTATTGATCTTAGATCCCGTGAAAGCAGGACAAGTGGCAGTGGAGACTGCTGTAAAAGTAAAGCCAATTAGAGCCGCTAAAAGTGCAATCCCCGATGAACAGGGTTGCATTGACATGGCGTACCGATGTAATGGATGTGGAAATTGCCAGAGAAATTGTCCTAACGATTTACCTCTTGTGGAAGGAGTTAAACTAGCAAAAGAAGGCGATTTTTCCGTATTAGCAGAAGCTTTCGATTCTTGTCTTGATTGCGGAAGATGCGAATCAGACTGCATGAAAAATGTCTCACCTTTAACCCTGCTCATGTACGCGGGACGTGAAAAAATTAGGAATGAGAAATATAACATGCGAGCAGGTCGCGGACCCATTCAAGATGTAGAGATTCGAAATGTCGGAGCTCCAGTAGTATTAGGTGAAATTCCTGGTGTTGTTGCCATCATTGGATGTGCTAACTACGGTAAGGAAATTCAAGAATTATACTTAATGGCCGAAGAATTCTGTAAAAGAAACTACATAGTTGTTGTTTCTGGATGTGGAGCCATGGATATCGGACTGGTTAAGAACGAAGATGGTGAAACCTTATATGACCGATTTCCAGGCAGTTTTGACAGGGGCGGATTAGTTAATGTAGGCTCATGTGTATCAAATCCACATATTAATGGCGCAGCAATCAAAATTGCTAATATCTTTGCCCGACGTCCATTAAGAGGAAATTACGAGGAAATCTCTGATTATATTCTTAATCGAGTTGGTGCATGTGGTGTAGCCTGGGGTGCCATGTCTCAGAAAGCAGCCAGTATCGCAAGCAGCTGTAATGGTATGGGTATTCCCGCTATTTGTGGACCACATTCTGCGGAATATAGACGAATGTATATTGGTAGATCTGACCATGAAGACACTTGGAAGGTTTGGAATGCAAGAGATGGTACACCCGACCATTTAGTTGGTCCTGGTCCAGAACATTTACTTACTACCGCAGAGACAATTGAAGAGGCCATTTGCTTAACGGCAAAAATGTGCTTACGACCAGCTGATAATTCTAAAGGTCGAATGATCAAATTATCTCATTGGATAGACTTAGAACGTAAATATAAAGGAGTCGATATTCCAGAAGATTTAGATAAATTCATTCGAGTCGAAGCTGACATTCCTATCAACATGAAAACTGAAATTCAAGAATATCTGAAAGAAAAAGGTTGGGAACCAAAAGAAATAGTCGATCCAACCTTGCTTGAGAGACTCTGCCACACATAATACCTATAATCTATTTTTTATTTTTATTTTCTTTTCTTTTTAAAATTTGAAGAGGTATCATTTCATTTTATATTGACTATTTCAACCTCATTTCAAATAATGAGGTATGAAGAAATTTTATCAAAAAATGAAGTAAATATTTTCCCTTTTTTTGGCACTTTAAAATAGCTATAATGAATAATTAAAAAAACAGTCGTGTATTTGATAAGATTATAGGACACTAAAAGTAGAAGAGTGAATATATAATTTGGACAGACAAATCAAAAAATTATCAAAACTGTGTGAGCATTGGGCAAACCATAATGAGTCTCACAAAGAAAGCTTCTTGAAGTGGAAAGACATTGCTCAAGAAAAAGAACTAAGTTCAGTTGTAGAAAATTTGAACAAAGCAATTGAAATGATGGATAAATGTAATGATTATTTACTACAGGCAAATAAGGATTTAGAGCAATTAGAATAAGCCTTTTTCCATCTAATTTTTTTTAAAAAGGGAAAGTAATAATAAAATAATGGTTTAAATGAATAAATTAATTAATGGAAGCAATTGCTCTCTGAAATAATCCAATTTCTCATCTAATAACTCTGGTTTATCAGAAAGAAGCCATAAGTACACGGGAATTTGTAAATCGGAATATTCGAATAACTTCTCTCCCCTAATCGTCACCCCGTTAAGAGGTAATTCTAGGACCAATTGTCGTTCTCTAATTAATCCCAGTGAATGATGGAAATTGGAGAGAGTTTGAAGTAAAAGAGCGGTATTATTAATTAAACTCTCATCAGTCTCATTTCTAGTATAATTTCCGAAGATTAGACCATCCATTGAAATAATGCTAAGCGCTCTTCCATCAATTTGAGTCGTGAAATCTTCGAGGATATTCTCAACTATTTCTGATGTTTCTGAAACCGTCATGAGTGCATTACTAAACATCTGCATGATGGTTTCTCTTTGGAAAATGGAGGTATCATTAAAATCGATGGGAAATTTATCATCATAGTCATCTAAGATTGTTGAGAATTTATTTTTTATAGAATCAATATTCTTTTGCCACTGAAGTGTTCTCCGAATATCTTGGTCACTCTTATGTAAGACTATCAACACTGGAGGATACTCTTTTAAATCATCAAGAACTTGTAATATTTGCTTAAAATATTGCGCTGACTCTGAAAATCTCTCAGGATCTTGTGCATCTACAACATAAAGAATTAAATCGACGTCTCCAAAAAATAATTCAGGCTTGGCAAAATACATCTTTTCACGATATTGTATTTGACCTCCTAAATCCCAGCTAATGATGGGATAACCAAAAAAATCTAATTTTTCTCTTTGCACTCCTCTTGTGGGTAGTAGGTCTTTAATGATTGAGAACTTATCTTGAAGAACTGCCAAAATAGAAGTTTTTCCTCCATTATCTAGGCCAATCATGAGTATTTTTTTCTGCGCTTTTATTTTTTCTTTTACAAGTTTTTCAAGCACGTTCGCAATTTTTATCCATTTTGTAAGGATTGGCTCGGGTATGCTTCTGATTTCGGGAGGATTTACTAGATCTAAATCTGCTAAATCTTGTATAGTATCAATATCATGTTCCTTAAGTGCTTCAGCACTCACATTATCAATTCCGATGAGCGTATCAGGCCTGAAACTGAGAACTTCTTCAAATTCATTAATGATAGCCGAACTTTTAAAAAAATCCTTAATCTTTTGTTCTTTATTATTTTGAGACATTATAATCGGGTTCGTTTCTTATCTTTTTTCTTTCTTATTAGTTAGTTAGATAACTTTGTTAAAAAAATATTTCATTTATAATTAAGTAACAAGTATTGTTTATTTAATTTTACCTAAAAAGATAAATTTGTTTCTTAATAAACTGAATAAAAAAATCCATGGAAAGTGAGTTGTTAAAATCCATTAAATTAATGTTCTCACCTAAATCTAATAATTCTTTATCTTAACCATTAAAAATCAAGAACCTAAAAGAACTATATAGTTAATAATAAAAATTTTTATCTTTTCTGAAAAAATAATTATTTATAGAAGAATTTCAATATAACAATTAAGAAATTACCGATTAAGGTTTAATTCTTGTCTGAACGCCTCTCTGAAAATATTGTCATTGTCATTGATACCTCTAGATCAATGTATAAAAATGATTATAAACCTACAAGATTACAAGCTTGCGTGGATGCCATCAAAAAATTAATTAAAGAGAGATTGGATTTGGACAGTTCCAGCGCATTTTCGATAGTTCGTTTTTCAGAAAATGCTGAAAAACTTAATGATTTCACGAACATTGAGAAGGAACTATTTGAGTCTCTTGATGAGCTCAATATTGGAGGTGAGTCAGCATTAGGAGATGCGCTCGCACTTTCGATAAAAATTATCATTGAAGAACTCCGGAAAATAATGGCGAAAGTCCCTAAAATTTTGGTTTTTTCTGATGGTAATTTTACCAAAACTGCTGTTGATCCAGTTAAAATGGCACGATTAGCTCAAGGACTGAGTATTAAAATAGATACCTTTAGGATTGGAGAAGTATCTCAACTTAACGTGCTAAAACGATTAAGCGACCTTAGCGGAGGAAATTATTATTATAGCAATAGTATTAGTTCATTATTGGATTCTGCTCACCAATGTGCTGAATCGAATGTGAGAAGAAGGGGTTTGAAATCCGAAAAATTGATAAATAGTCCTCAATTTCTTAGGAAAATCGCTGCGAATCTGCTGCGTGTTCAAGATTTAACTAAGTCTCAGGAAATGCGAATCAAACAGCTCAGAGGACAAGCAGATTATAAAAAATGTACCATCTGTTTTTCAGAAAGCGATCCATATTCGAAGGGTTCTTTCTATCTAACAGGCAGATATTGCCCCAATTGTAAGGCTCCCTTTCATATTCATTGCTTAACTGCATGGGCATCTTCCCAATCAGATCAAACTCTGATTGATTCCGGCACCTGTAGATGTCCTCATTGTTTCTATTTATTAAAAATTCCCACTGAAGTCTCACAAGCACAAAAATTAAAAACCTTAACTAAATTTAGCACATCTAAAGCAAGTGGCACTACAGAATCTGAAATATTACCTGCCGAATTGATAAATACGGACGATTTGGGTGACATGATACTTTACAAATCATGTCCCGTATGCAATTTAATTTTCGAAGAAAATCAGCAAATAGTAAGGTGCCCAAATTGCAATACATTATACCATCTTGAATGTTTTAAACAATTAACAGATTCTCATTGCAAATCGTGTTATAAGAAACTTCATCTTTATTAAATTTTTAAATACTTTAAACATATAATACTATTTTAAAGAGTGAATTTTATTCTAATTAACTCTTGAAATGGAGTTTCATGTAAAAATTTTGCATATTTTAACGTGATCATGTCCGAACCTGAATTTTATTTATATGGAGATATCAAATTGGGAAGAGGTCATTTTGATCTTCCCCCGCTGCTCATTGGAACGATTTTTTATCAAGGTGAGTCATTCATAGAGAGGAAGAATGATCTGATTTTTGATGAGGAAAAAGCAAAAAAAAGAATTGACACTCAAAAAGCCTTGTCAAAGCAATATAAAATTCCTGATATGGTCGAAATTTCCGCCAGTTCGCCAGAGGCAATGGTTAAATACCTCGAGTTTTATTTAGATAATTACGAGCCTCCATTTGTTTTAGGAGGCACTTTCGATGCAAGAATTGCTGGGATCGAATATCTTAATGAAAGAGGGATTAAATCATCAGATTATATATATAATAGTATATCTAATCTCAAAAACAAGAAGGAAATTGACCTTATTAAAAATAACAGGATGGAATCTGTTGTCATCCTCATCTTGGGATCAGAAAACATGACCTCCACCCAAAGATATAACTATGTCACCAAAAAAACGCAACCTAATAGTAGTAGCATCATTGAAGGGTTAAGAAATGTCGGAGTGAAAAAGCTCCTCATCGATGGAGGGGTTATTAGTCTCGAAAGTTTGGCTCATATTCTAGAAACTCAGCGAATAATCAGCGAATCCTTAAAAATTCCCGTAGGAACGGCATCCAATTTATTTCTGTTTAAGTATTCCTCTCCGAGATTGAATATTAAATTTCATACCAAGTATCGGAGGGCTTCAATAATGTTCATTGCCAGCTGGCTTTCAAATTTTATCTTTTATGGGGCAATTGAGGATGCGAAAGAATGCTTTGCCTCAGCATATCAAGCATTTGAATTTAAAAAAACAGTAAAGGAACATAATATAAATCTCTTTGATTAAAAATGAAAAAGTATCGGAATTTACTTCATGAATTTTAAGCAAGATAAATAAACCTTAAGTGTTCAAAGTCATATATTTACATATACCTACATGTTCGATAGAAAGTTCAAAATGAATAAAACATGATCAATAATCAAGAGAGAGATCAGAAGGAGTTGGAAGCATTACAACTCATTGATCGCGCAGAAGATCTTGTCAATGAAGGAAAGGGAGCTGAAGCAGTAAACCTCTACGAGAAGGCAGCTCAGATCTATTTGGATTTTGGAAGTTACTTGAAATTAGACGAATTATACATAAGGATTGCAGACATTATATCTCAGTTCAAGAATAACATTCAAGCTGTTTATAGATTAAAATCCATCATACGAAAAACTGAAGAACTAAAATTAAATGAAATTTCAGCGAAATTGCTCATACAATTAGGAAACATATCATATAGAATGCAAGACTGGGAAACGGCGGGTGAATGCTGGGAAAAAGCTTCTGATTATTTGTATGAGGCTGATCCAGAAGAGTATTATAACGTGTCTTCAATCTTTCTATTAAAAGCAGGGCAAGCCTTTGAACGTTCAGAAATCAAAAAAGATAAAGGTAAACGGCTGATTCTTAAAGCAGTCATGAAGATTAATAAATTTGATGAACT
>SDNN01000133.1 GCA_004524425.1 Promethearchaeota archaeon | reverse complement strand
TTTCAAATACATGCTCAATAGGAGGTCTTTGGTCAGGAAATTGATATGGAGTTTCATAAAATTCTAATACTGATTGACAATCAGGACAATAAGCCTTTTTCTTTAGATATCGAATGATCAAGAAGGGAATAAGTGCAATCCCTAAAGTTGCGATAATGATCACTATCCATATTGTATAATATAAACTATCCATGGATTTTCTTTTTGGATTCATGATTGGCTTCATGCAGTATCTGCAAAATGCGTATTTCTTCTTTGGCATGATTATTCATTTAAAAATAATTGATTTCAAATAATTATATTGCATTGTAACCTTAAATAACAATTTTTTTAATAACCATTATAAAAATAATAATTAACTCTTGTGAACATCATTGGTAAAAAAGGGTCTTTTTTGTGCTATAGATGGAATTGATGGTTCGGGAACCACTACTCATAGTGAATTATTAGCAGGATTTTTAAAGAGTAAAAATTATGATGTTCATCTGACTCAAGAACCATCCTCAAGCGAAGTCGGAAAATTATTGAGAAACTACTTGAAAGATAAAAACATTCCTCCCACGACAGATGCATTGCTATTTGCCGCGGATAGAGACCTCCATTATCATAACGAAATCAATAAAAAATTAGAAGAAGGATTTATAGTCATTTCTGATAGATATATTGAAAGTTCCATCGTGTACCAATCAACTCAATCTACTGATATTTCGATTGAATGGATAAGCACAATAAATAAATTTGTCAAATACCCCGATATAACCATTATATTAGATATAGATCCTAAAATTTCGCTAGCCAGAAAGGCACCAGCTCATCTAGAGAAATTCGAAGATACCAGCTTTTTAGATAAAGTAAGGAGTCTTTACCTTGAAAGAGCTAAGGAAAAAGGCTATTTTGTGATAAACACGGATGATATTATTGAAGTAGTTCAAGAGAAAATTCAAAATATCGTTAGTGATAAATTAAAAGAATAAAAAATAAATTTTTTTCAACATTTGCAGATAATAGACCAATAAAAACACTTTATTTTTAACTTGTAATAAATTGAAAAATTCCAATCAACCTCAAACTCAGATATTCGATGAAAATAGGATCTCCAATTATGTTAAAAAATTCAGTTTTCCTCGATTATGTGGAACAGATGGGGAATCTAGAGCCGTGGAACTCACTTATAATACATTCAAGGAGATTGGATTTAATGAAAATGAAATTCAACGAGAACACTTTGAATTTTCTGACTTTTATTCAACAACTCTCATTCAACTGATTGGAACGATCAGTTTAACGTGTATCCTCATTCTCTTATTGACCTTATATATTAATCCATACGTGACTATATTTTTAATAGCTGGAATGGCGTTCATTGTTACATTTATTTTAAGAAGTTTAAAACATCCAGAATACATGGGTTTTTGGGCTAAATATTATGGTGATACCATTGAGGCAACAAACATTATCATAAAAGTACCGGCTAAAGATCTTCCAGAAGAAAAAGCAGGTGATGTAATCATATCTGCTCACCTTGACTCTAAATCCCAATCGTATAGAACAGTTTGGAGAATTATCATTTATAGAATGTGGTTATTTGGGGGCATTACTTTCGGAGCGTTATATTTAATCGTGCTAATATATCGATTATTGCCTCCTTCAATCACCACTTATTTTGCAAATTCGAATATTTTCAATGAAATATTCCAGATAATGAATATGATCATCATTATTTCGGCAATATTAGTTTCTCTTTCAAATGCGTTTTTAATTTTTTTAACCACTAAAAATAAATCCCCTGGTGCCCTAGATAATGCATCAGGAATGGCTGTTGTCTTTGAATTGAGTTCTTTCTTTAAAAAGCATCCTTTAGGTAATTTTAATTTATGGTTTTGCCAATTCTCCGCAGAGGAATTAGGTACGATGGGTTCAAGGATTTTTGTAAATAATCATGAAGATGAATTTGAAAAAGAAAAGGTGTTTCAAATCAATTTAGACATGGTATCATCTGCAAGACAAGAAAAGAAGAATCAGATAGAATATTTAAAATCTTATGGGATGATGCCTCCTAGAAAAATCGCTCCTATGCTTAGCGAATATTTAGATAAAGCTTCAAAAGAAGAAAATATTAGCGTGGTCGGATTTCACTTGACAACTGGAGCTCACACGGATTCGGTTCCATTTCATTTAAGAGGATACCATGCAGTAGATCTTACAACAAGAGCAGCGGCCATTTATACTCATAGTAAAAATGATACGCCGGATAAAGTTGATCCAAAGGTCCTAAGGGACACCTGCTTGATAGTTAAAAAAGTGATTGAAATGCTTGATAAGGATTATAAAAATTTTAATGAAAACAACGAGGAGGTAAGAGATTTACCTTGAGTTATACAATCGCAGAAAAGATTTTACTTGAACATTCAGACGTTGGCAAAGTGTCTCCTGGTCAATTCATTAATTGTGAAATAGATTTAATCATGGTGCATGAACAATTAGGCGGCAGGATACATGAAGAATATGAAAAACTTGGAATCGATCACGTGTGGAATCCAAATAAAATTTTTTTTATTTTGGATCACTGGGTTCCCGCGCCTACGATTTCAGCAGCTCAGATGCATCAAGACTGTAGAAAATTTGCTGAAAAATATAAATTCATTCATAATTTTGGCTATCAACTTAATCAAGGGATTTGTCACCAGGTTCTGCCTGAAATGGGTTTTTCTCGACCAGGAATGCTAATTGTTGGTTCAGATAGTCACACGACAACCTATGGTGCTTTCAATTGCTTATCCACTGGAATAGGAGCAACGGATGTTTCTGTTGTCTTCGCAACAGGCAAATTATGGTTCAAAGTTCCAGAATCGTTTAAAATAGTCTTAACAGGAGAATTACAGAAAGGAGTGATGTCAAAGGACTTCATATTGACATTTATAGGAAATTTGTCAACCAAAGGAGCAATATATAAATCTTTAGAATTCCTGGGTGAAGGTGCTAACTCTTTTTCAATTGATGGCAGAATGACAGTCTCGAACATGACAGTAGAAGCCGGGGCGAAATTTGGTGTTTTCCTACCAGATAAAAAGTTAGAAAAATGGTTAAGCAAAAGAACTGAAAATTTCAATAATTTCGTGAATCCTGATGATGAAGCGATATATGAAAAATCTTTTGAGTATGATCTCTCAGAAATTATTCCTGTGGTTGCCAAACCATCTAATCCAGGTAATCTCGCAAAAATTGAAGATGTGCAAGGAATTGAGATTGATCAAGCATTTTTAGGCAGTTGTACAAATGGAAGAATGGAAGATTTAAGAATAGCAGCAGAGATCTTAAAAAAGAACGTTGTAGATCCAAAAACAAGGTTGATTATCATACCGGCTTCAAAAGAAATATATCTGCAAGCCCTAAAGGAAGGATTAATTGAGATTTTTATAAAAGCAGGAGCAGTGGTGGGGAATTGTACTTGTGGACCATGCATAGGAGGACATTTAGGGGTTCTTGGTCCTCAAGAAGTTTGTATAAGTACCACTAATAGAAATTTTGTGGGTCGCATGGGTGATCCAACTTCTCAAGTTTATTTAGCTTCACCTGCCACCGTCGCAATTTCCGCAATCAAGGGCAAAATAGCTGATCCTAGAGAGGTGTTATAATTGAAGGATAAACTTGAGGGATATGCCTACGTTTTAGGAGATGACATTAATACAGACGATATAGTCCCAAGTCATACTTTAACCATGAGGGATAGTGATAAAATGGCCCAGCATACCTTGCAGTATGTGGATCCTAACTTTATAAAAAGTGTAAAAAAGGAAAATATAATTATCGCAGGTGAAAACTTTGGAACAGGCAGTTCAAGAGAAGAGGCAGTACATGTTTTCAAAATACTAGGGATACAAATTATTATCGCAAAATCATTCGCAAGAATATATTATAGGAATCTAATAAACAGTGGAATACCTGGCATACAACTAGATTGGAAGGATGATGAATTCTCTCCAGGCGATCAGCTGGAAGTTTCGTTAAAAGGGGGATATATAATCAATCATTCCAAAAACATGAGAAAAGAGTTTAAAAAATTACCCCAATTTTTAATGAATATTTTAGATGCGGGAGGAATTTTGAATCAAATAAGGAAAGATTTGAAAGATTCATGAAGTTACATTAACCTCTGTATTTCTTTTTGCATTTTTTCTACTCTTTTTTGAGCTTTTAATAATATCTTAGTTTTGCCATATTTTTTAAACCAAATTTGGAATCTTCTTTGTAAACTTACCACGTGTTTTCCTGATAATCTTTTGTCAGCTAAACATATGATCTTTTCTTCTAAAGTCACCGGCAAAAAATTCTTAGGCGGCAAACCAACGGCCTGAGCATCTTCCTTATCTAAGCCTCCTAAGATATGTCTCTCGCATATTCTTGCTAGCTCTTCAGGAAAGCCTCTCTCTCTTAAAATTTTACCACCAATTAAGGCATGATTGAATCCATGGGTTTTAGACCTTCCAATATCATGGACTAAAGCACCAATCTCAACTAATCTAATATCAACTTCTTTTTTTTTTATTTTTTTAGCAATTTCTAAAGCTTTTTCAGCAACCTTAATAGAATGGCGGCGAACAGAGAATGGAACTTTCAGTTCTCTCAATAATTCTAGCGTGAATTCTCGATCTGGTAAAATTAAAGCTAGTTCCTTATTCTTGACCATTATATTTTATAAATTATTCATGTAGTTTAAAAATTTAGGTATTAAAAATGAAAAAGAAAAGCATGCAAAATTTTTCTGGTTGGTTCAATTTAATAATACTCTTCTTCTGGTCCAGAGATGTATCCTCCAGAAATACTCCCCGCTGCGACTCCTAAAAGTGCTCCTAATAATCCTCCGACTGTCGCAATTAATTGATTTCCCTGAAAAAATCCCATCAAATCTTCTCCTGCTATTACAGATAATAAAATCCATGCTAGAATCATGAAAACATAGACTAAAGTTCCAGAAGTCAATCCAGATCTCCAGCCTTTTGCAATTGACCCCGTAATATATCCAACAAAAATCCATGCCAGTAAGGCAGGTGCTAAGAATGAAAAAAGATCAGAGTTTCCGGTAATGAAAAAAGAAATAATATCGAAACTAAAGTTATATCCAAGGAGTAGTGCCATGCCTCTTATTAAACTGGAACGAAAAATGGCTTCAAGTTGTTTAAAGTTTTGCCACATGGTAAATAAACCAACACTGATTAATGAGAGAAAAATTCCGATAGTAAGAGAAATCAAAAACCTATATTTCAATTAGACCACTCTTTATGATAATTGACCTTATCCTTCTTTAAAAAAAATTTTTATGATATAATAATTTTTATTTTTATCCCCTTTTTTACAAAAAATTCAAGGTTCTTAATGATATATAAATCGAATTTTAGCAATTTTAAAATTCCATTCAATAAAATATTAAAATTATGCTGAACTTACAAATTTATTCATAGTAGAAATGAAATAATTGATTTCAGAGCAGGTTTAAAGCTTGGCTAAAAAGAAAAAGAAGAAGGAAGAACCAGAAGAATCAGAAAAGCTTAATGAAGATGAAGATGAGTCAATCGAATTAGACTTTGATGTGGACTTTGAAGAAGACCTTGATTTAGAAGAGGAACTCGACCTCCTTGATACGGAAGATATAGAAGCAGAATTAGAGACTAAAGAAGAATTAATTGATAAAGATGAAGAACAAAAACAACTCTACTTAAGTTGTGGGATCCACATCGGAACAAAACTTTTAACGGGAGATGCCAGACGATTTATCTATAGACAAACAAATTATGGTCTATATGTTATAGATCTTACACAAACAGATGAAAGAATAAATATTGCAGCTAAATTCTTAAGCAAGTATGTAGAAGAAGGCAGCGATAAAGTTATAGTCACTTCAGTTCGGAGATACGGTAAAGAACCAGTTAAGAAATTCTGTGAAGTCTTAGGCTGTAGAGCTGTCACTGATAGATTCATTCCGGGCTCATTAACTAATCCTCTTATTGAACCATATATAAAGGATGCCTCCGTTGTGGTGATAATCGATCCTCATGCGGATAAAGTCATCTTAAGAGAAGCTCAATTAGCACGAATTCCAGTAGTCGCTCTATTCGATACCGATGATACTCTAGAAGGGATAGATTTGGCAGTTCCAGCTAATAACAGGGGTAAAAAAGCTTTAGGCTTAGCATTCTGGCTTTTAGCAAGACAAATCATGCTTGAATTAGGCAAAATTTCAAGTGAAGACGAATTTCCCTACACTCTTGAAGAATTTACCTCCAAAATAACACCTGTTTATCGACAGGAATAATCTATTAAGATTTTTGGAAAGTTTTTTATCGTTTTTTAAATTAAGTTCATGACTAAATTAGACTAGCATGAATTTGCTAAATTATTATTTATTAAGTTCTGAAAAAAAATCTTTTTGATTTCTTAGATGAATTAATAATATTCTTCTAATTTATTTATACAAAATTTTTATTCTTTACTCCTTTTCCTAACTTAAGAAAAGCATAATTATTGAAGATGAGTGTGAAATGAACAAGGTAATCGCATTTTCAGGAAAAGGTGGCGTTGGTAAAACGACAAGCCTGGTTTTGTTATTAAAATATTTAAAAGAGAACAAAAAGGATTTGGATATTTTGGTCATAGATTCTGACCCCGATGCCAATGTAGCGGATGTAATTGGAGAGCAAGTTAATTTCTGTGATACACTTGGGGGTAAAATGAAAGTACTAAAAGATAAAATCCAAGGATTTAAATTATCTCCGACCACTCCAAAAAATCAATTAATTGAATCTGATGTGTATAGTTGCCTCATTGAAATGGATGCTTTTGATTTGCTCGAAATGGGACGTCAAGAAGGCGAAGGGTGTTATTGCTTTATAAATGATGTCTTGAAGAAGGTATTAGATCAACTTTCTAATAATTATGACATTACATTGCTCGACTCACCTGCAGGATTGGAGCATTTTTCCCGCAAAACGGGGCGTAATGTGACTGATCTTGTAATAGTCACAGATCCAAGTAAAATGGGCATTCATACCATGAAACGAATAATAGAAGTATCAAATGAAGTCGAGCTTAAATTTGAAAACATCTGGATATTAGGTAATCGATTTTCTGAGGATCTTAAAGATTTTTTGATAAAAAATGTTGAAGAAATAAAACAGAATGGAGTTAAATTGCTTGGATTTCTCCCGAATGATGAGACCATTAGCAAAATTAATTTGATGGGAGATAACTTGATCAAGCTTTCAGGAGATAATCCCACTTATGTGGAAGCAAAGAAAATGTTCTCAAAAATAGTATGACCATTTCATTTACTCTCATTATAAACTGAATCTGGGTCCCACTTAAATTCTACTTCTATTAACAATTATATTTAAATTCTGAAAGAATGTAAGATCAAATTAATAAAATCTAATTTTTAAATAACATCATTTTGTGAAAAATATGGAAAAGTCACTCTTGTTTAAGATAAGCTCGATTTTAGCTCTAATTTTTGCAGCAACTGGCGCAATCTTGATTTTAGTAACACCATGGGCATATTGGTGGTACGACTATCGTGCTGGAGGATGGCGGTATTACGGAAGTGGCGTAGTAAACATTTTTTCGGGGGTAGAAGGAGTTTTTATTCTATTTGCCGCTCTCTTGCTTATTATATGCGCTATAATTTCATTATTAACTATAATTCCCGGAATGATTAAAAATAGAATTCCTATTATAATAAGTCTGATATTAGCCTTTGTCGTTCTAATAATGATCGTCATAGGTGCAGTGATAACTGCTGCGGTATTGAATTCAGAAGGGCTTTATTGGGAATTTGGTGCTGGATTTTATGGTGGTATATCTGGAACGCTACTAACAATTCTCTTTACCCTGATCATGATTTTTACCATGAAGAAAGAGTAACTCCTTCATGCTTAAATCAAATAAAAACTCTCTTTTTTTTTAGTTATTATCAAGAAAACCACCGAAAAGATGAGATAGTAAAAAATGATACCATAGAAATGGAGTGAAAACCAATAATTTATGAAAGCTAATGATTTATAATTTTATAATATGAGGTGAAATAGAGTTGTTAAATCTGGTT
>SDNN01000132.1 GCA_004524425.1 Promethearchaeota archaeon | reverse complement strand
GGATGAAGAAAACAAAAAGAAAATCTTAATTTATCCCTTTCCAGAAGGGATGGAGGAATTGAATCATGTCACGGCATTTCTTAATAATCGATCTGAAATTAATAAAATGACCCTATTAAATGGATTCAATGCATCTAGAGAAAAAATCTTAGCAAATTTAACTCAAGGTGCTAATCATGTGATTCATTTTATAGGAAATATTTTTTATTCCAAATATAGCCCAAAAGACAGTTTTATCCTTACAAATGATAATAATATTATTACCTTCAAGGAAATTAAAAAAGCCTTGGATAACAATCCAACGCAGGTTGAACCAATACTGATTTTTAATGCGCAATTATTTGATATCAAGGGACAAAAATTAAAAAATGTGTTAAGAAATTTTGGAGAAATAATAAGTATATTTAATTTCAAGACAATTACGGGAATAGTCTCCCGGATTTATCCATTATTTAATAAAGATACAAGAGAGATATTATTAGCATTCTATACAAACTGTTTTAAACAAAATAATCAAGGAATGGCACTTGTCGAAGCTCGAAGAAAATCGAAAAGTGGTTTAGCTATCAGCTCATTTATTTTATTTGGAAAGCCTTGGAAAAAATTATCAATTGTTGATTAAGAGCCAAAAATGTTAAAAAACAGAGTAAAAAAAATAAAAAATTATAAAAATTATAAAAAAATTAGATAAGATACAGAAATTATTAACATTATAAAAAGTGATGAATTATTTCTGACAGACTTAATGAATTAAGAGTTGAAAACCGTCGTTTAAAAGATCAGGTAGAAGATTACGAGCAAAAATTGCTAGCATTAGTCGGAAACATACAACTAGAAGCTTCAGGAAGCGAGGATAACAAAGAATATCTTAATAATACTTTAATCGAATTTATTAACTCTACTGAAGACCAACTAAATATCGTGTCACCGAAAATTGACGAATTCTATAGTATAGAGTTAAAAAAAGTCGCGAATAAAGGGATCCCCGTTCTAATAATAACTAAAGATAGAAGATTATTAGAAAAACCTTACCAAAAAATTTATGATGATTTGGCCAATACCTCTGGAATTAGCGTGATAAATAACCCAAATGTAAGATATTTGTTAGTATTTAATACGGATAAGGCAATTTATTCAGGAGGATCACTGGATAAAGAAGAAATTTCTCAATCTGTATTAATCGTGACCATGATTAAAGAACGACAGAAGCTACGAAAAATCGCGGAAATTTTTAGCGCGATGTTGCCAAGCTTCATGAGATAATTTCATATCTCTATCGTTTTCCAATCTCTCTTTTTTACTACATTAATAAAAATTAATATAAACTTTTTATTACTCAATAATTATTAAGATATTTTAAGCAAGTTGAAAGCTGTATTATATGATGGCTGAAAAAAGAATCTCTAGCAAAGAGATTGCAGAATATTTCGGTTTAAAATCACAAATTTTCAATGAATCCATAAATTACCTCCAGAAAATGGCTTCTACTACAAGCGAGGAAGCTTTCAATAAAAGTTATGATGATTGGAAAGAGATTTTTGAAAAAATCTTTGGAAAAAAAATCTTGAAAAGGAGCCTATTCATCAAGCAATCTTATCTTGCATTAATATTGAAAGCCATCATAACGATTAAAATATCTCGAATTAAGGATAATGTACCAGAAACATCTCATAATGCGTGGAAATCACAAGAACTCGCATTTTTAAATTCATCGGAATTAAAATTATTTTATTGGACATATTTTAATAACGATCTTTTTGCCAAAATACACGATTGCCTGGGAAATAAGCACTTTGCGTCAGAAGATTTATTTTTTGATCTCTATCAACAAATTTTTCTGTCAAATACCAGGCATAAAAGCGGAGAATTTTATACTCCTACAAATTTAGTTGACGCAATGGTAAAAGCATACTATGAAATTGGTTTGAAGGTATTGGATCCCAGCTGTGGTTCTGGTAATTTTATAATTAATATCATTATTAAAATTCTAAATTCCGAAAATGAAAAAAAAACAAAATGGGAAGCAATTCATCAAATTTTTGGCTTCGATATCAATCCATTAGCCGTAATTACCGTAAAAACAAATATTTTATTGATTCTTCTTGAATATTTTAAGATCAGTCATGACGATCTTCCTTCAATTAACATATTTTTAATTGATTCCTTATTTCCGGAAGGACCCGAAGTTAAAACTAATTTCAATCCAAGAGAGTTATATAATTCATTTGATTTAGTCATCGGAAATCCTCCTTGGCTCACTTATAAGGATGTTGATCAGCGATTAAAAAAAAGAATGAAAGAAATATCTAATGAATTTGATATTAATCCAGGTGCTAAAAACATTACTAATATTGAAGAGGCTGTGATTTTTCTCTTTAAGATACCCCAATTATTTCTAAAAAAGGGAAGTAGGATTGGATTCGTCATGCCTAGATCTCTCTTGGTATCTTCTCAAAATGAAAAAGTTAGAAGATTCGATTATTTTAAAAATATTGAGATTTATGAATTCAATGATCTAGTGTTTAATATTGAATGTTGCTGCATATTTGCTACTTATCATGCAGATGGAATAACTGAGATCGAATCTGCAATCTCTAAATACCCTATAAAATCACATTACTTAGATCATTATAGCATGGAAGAAATTGAGATTCGTGAACTTGTTCCTTTTGCTTTTTTTCAGAAAAAACCTGGAAAAAAATTATTGGTCAAGAAACTCATCACAACCCAGAAGAAACAAAGATTGCTACCCATACATTTATCAGATTATATAAATGAATTCATACAAGGTGCTGATTTAATACCAAAATCATTATTATTATGTGAAATTGAAAGCACTCTACAGGACGGAAAATTAAGTATAATTGAACCTTGGATCTCCCCACAAGCAAAAGGAGTGTGGAAAAAGGGATACTTTAAAAAGGTAAAAGTGGAGTCGGAAAACTTATTCAAGACTTCTTTATCCCGAGGTCTTTATCCATTCTTCATCCAGCTCTACGATACATTCCTTCCACTTGATTCTAATTTCGAATATAATCCTAATAAAATGGGTCCTTTTAGCCGGAAGCATTGGAATCATATCTCAAAGATATATAATAAGGAGAAAAATAAAGATTTATTCAAAGTAGGTATCAATTATCGAAATAAATTGTGTACAGGCAAAAAGGTCAGAGAGACGCAACTAGCAGCTATTAAGGTGGTCTTTCCAAATGCTAAGAATTTGATGTCTGCCGTAATTAAGGATCCTTCAGGTAGAAGTTTCATTGACTCCACCCTTTATTATTATAGCACGGATGATGAAGATGAGGCTTATTACATATGCGGAATGTTAAATATCAAGAGATTATTCAAAACTGTTAAAACTATCGCAGACACTCGCCATCATCATAAAAGACCGTTGTATTTTAACATTAAAAGATATAAAGGAACGGCTAAGCAAAAAAGAATTGCTTTTCTCTCAAAAAAATGTAGTTCCATTGTAGAAGAACACATTAAAAACTCTAAAAATATCTCGAATGATGAGATTTATGAATTAATTGAAAAACCGTTAAAAGAGATTATGGATATCGGGGAAAAAATACTATTATCTGCTGAAGAACAGAGAATAATTCGTGAATATGAATTTGATTGACCATTCTTTCCTTATATCTTTACTTTTTATTAAACAATTTTATTTTAATTTAATTTTATGGCTTGGTTTTTAAAAACTTAATTTTAAATTAGATGAGTTTTTTTAAATTACTATTAGTATAATTAAATAGTTTACAATAAAATAATTCTAACTGAGGTAACAAATAAATGCCTTCTCGTCGTGGGGATGGAACTTTAGTATTTAAGATTTGCTTCTATGGGCCAAGCTTGGGAGGTAAGACCACTGCTTTAGAATGGGTATATCATCGTGAAGGGCTAGCTAGTGGAGACATGCAACAAATTCAAGACCCAACCGGACGTACTTTATTCTTTGACCGAGTAGTAGCGCGAGTTTCTAATGTAGTCTTCCAAGTTTACACAGTAGCAGGTCAACGTAGGCATAAATTTCAACGTCAGACCGTTCTTAAAGGTACAGATGCCGTGATATTTGTGTTCGACTCATTAATTGACCAGTGGGGCGAAAACATTTGGTCTCTAAAAGAACTCCTAAAATTCTACGGGAATAAATTAATTCCACAAAGTGCCGAGGATCCAACTCCAGAAGTTCCCCTAGTAGTGCTGGCAAATAAAAGAGATCTGGAAGATATCGTGGAAATTTCAAAAATCAGGCAAGTGCTAGATACTGCGAAATTAAATTCCGTGCTGATCTACGAAACAATAGCTATAACAGGAATCAATGTAAAGAGAGCTTTTGTTTATGCCGCTCGGCAAGCAGTGCTAAATCATTATAAGAAGCTATCTGGTGCAACTGTCGGTACCTAAAAAAGAAAATCTATTTTTTATCAATTGTTTGGTACCATTATAATCTTCTCATTCTGATCTTTTCGTTTTAATTTAAAAGATCTAAAAAGATCTATTAAGATTTAAGAAGGTGAATCATGATAAGCTCGTTCCAACGATTCCTTTAAATTTTCAAAAAAGAATTTGAATTCTTGGGCCTCAAGTTCGGCAGTTTCTTCATAATCATGAACAACAAAATTACGCTTGGAACGATATTGGTAATATTCATTTATGATATTTGGATTCAATTGAAGTTCCTGGCAGATTGCTTTAAGCAATTTTAATTGATCCGCCTCTTGGGGCATTTTGTCAAAGATCTTCAGATAATATAAATGGATCAATTTTTCCACGGCCAAGTGCTCCCTCCAAAAAAAATCTTGATATCTTCCATCCAGCAAGGCTTCCTCTGCATCATTACTAATTTTTACCATCATGTTTTCATGAGATTGATAAAGTGCATTTCGTGCCTCTTGGTATTCAAAATCCGCATCATTGACATTATCATCATCATTTTCTTGCAGGAATTCTTGATGATTTCTTAATTTTCCATAAATATTGTTTATTTTAAAGCCGAGCTCTTCCAGAAAGTCTTCTCTTTCCTTTATCGCTTCTTTTAAATCTTTTTTAGAGGAAGCAGGATCCATATTGCCTGTAGTTGTAGTCCATCCCATGTTTTGTTGTTTCTGTAGGAAATTCATGAATTCACAGAGATCGTTATTCATTCGCAGATAAGAATCGACTATGGCCCTTTTAACTTCTTGAACTTCTTTTTCGCCTTTTTGTAATGCATCAAGCGCTTCTCTTATTAACATTAATTCAGACTTATCGAAAATGATCTTTTCTAATGCACCCTTGAAATAGAAAGTTGATTCTCGTTTAATAGTGTGTAAGGTCTGGAAATCAACATGCCCATGCTTATTAACTTGAGGTTTCTGATCAACATAAGGTTCTTCCTCATCAAGACTTACGTTTTCCATTTTAAGTGGTAGTTTCTTCGTTTTTAGTTTAGGAAGGGGTTCTTGTAGCTGAACATTTTCTTCCTTATTAGAAAAAACAGGGTCATAGCCTTTAGAATGAGTTGAAGGAATGGTCTTGGATCGACGATCGATGGAGAACTTGGGATCAAACCAGGGAACTAAAGGCTGTTGATTGGCTCTTTCTTTTTTCTCTTCGGTCATGCATAAATTGTTATGTATCTCTTTATATAAAGAAAAAATTGAAGTGAAATTTCCCTGCGTGGTAAAATTATCTAAATAAATATAAAACAGTGATTTTGGATTTTTTTATTTTTATATATTGGGAATGATGAATTTTAGATGATAATTTTTAATTATTTAATCTCTGAATTAATTCTACAATAACATGAAAAACAAAACAAAAAAAAACTCTCAAAATATATCATTTCTTAAGCTTTCTAAAGAATTAGATCCGTCAATTTTCAATAAAAAGAGTTCATTTGAAGATATAAAAAAATTAATTACCATGGAATCAAATGACACCATTAGATATCTGCTGATAAATTACATGTATTCTCTCTATCCCGAAAAATCAATTCCCTTTATCAAGTATCTTCTTGTAAATGACTTTAATTACCATTTTTCCATTCTCAATTTCTCCCAAGCAAAGAATTATAATACCAATGAATTGCTTAATACCTTAATTACTAAAAAAATCGATAGGGAGCAGATGGTAAAGGATCTTATCAAAACTAATCTGCTCAAATTTGCCCTTTCCTGGAAAGATCATAAAACCCACTTTAGAATTTTTTATGATATACACTTGAAATGCTTCCTGCTGCAAGAAAGAACGACTGGTTATATGGCGTATTTTTGTGCTAATGCATGTGATCCTTTTTACTATCTAGCAAGAGATGCTTCTCATAATTCCTTAAGAAAAATTATAACTTTTACCAAACCATGGAGGATATTTATGAATTTTTATTTATCATTTTCAAGATTATCTAATAAAGATATTGAATTAGTTCAATTCAAATCAAATTCACGTGACCTATTACCTTCGTTTACTATTTACTCAACTAAATGTCAGTTCAGAATTTATTTCTAAGATCATTATTTCATTTGGATGATGAATCATCGATTCTAATGCTAGATTTTTTTTTAATTTTAATTAGATATATCCAAAAAATTTTAAAAAAATTAAAATCAAAAAAAAACTTTAGAATTCCATACCATGAAAGTGAGTTTTATCATTCCCACGCTGAACGAGCATGGTAATATTAAAAGATTAATTAAAAAAATAAATCAAATTACAGATCTGCACGGTATTGAAAATGAGGTTATAGTTGTAGATGACAACAGTGTTGACGGCACAATAGACGATGTCAGAGAGCTTCAAAAAATTCAAAGCAACCTAACATTAATAATAAGAAAAAAGCCAGAAGGAATTGGAACTGCACATATTACTGGTTATAATCATGCTCAAGGTGATTTAATAATATCCATGGATGCAGATTTATCACACCCTCCGGAAAGAATCCCTCGTTTTATTAATAAAATTAAACAGGGTTATGACATGGTCATGAGTTCAAGATACGTACCAGGAGGTGCTACAGACAAGAATTTAAAATATTACCTAATCAGTAAACTTGGAGGTTATTTTCTATCTATTTCGCTTAGGATAAATATTTTAGATTTCTCAACTGGCTTTAGAGCAATTAAATCAGAATTATGGCAAGAAATTAAAAACTACAAATATTCAAAGAGAAATGTCTTTTTAATTGAAAGTATTTACTTTGCTCATAAACATGGCGCAAGATTAGCTGAAATTCCCATCTTTTTTAAGGAAAGACAAATTGGTGAATCTAAAACTCATCTTTTCACGGAAGCAATTAAAGCATTATTTTTACCATTAAAATTAAGATATTACTGGTTTAGAGGAAATTTTTTATCAAGAAAAGGTATAAAAAACAATAAAAAAAACAAAATTCAATAATTTTCTTAAATTTACGGAATTTCTTATCTAAAAGTCATTTCAGTAATTATTTTTAAAGATATCATTTCAAGTAAATAATTTGAGGGTTAACTTTCTCTTCAGAGATTTTTAGAAATCCATATGAATTAATATCGGTGAATTTTTTATCTGTTGGAGTCCCAGGACTTAAATAAAGCTTGCCATCTCTCCAGACTTCATTATAAGGCCTATGAACATGACCAAAAATGATGATATCATAAGGATTTAAATCGTGATTTCTATTTAATCTCTTAATCACGATATTGGGGCCTCCAGTACCATGGGTCATGAATATTTTTTTTCCATATAGCTCTAGTTCTAAGGTTTCAGGTAAAATTTTTCTTAATTTATAATCATCCATGTTACCTAATATGCCAATAACCTTATCTTCTCCGAAAATATCCTTGAGATTTTGGTATACTTTATATTTTTCGAAATCTCCTAAATGGAAAAGATAATCGATGTTCCTTTTTTTAAAATCTTGAATTATCGAGCTTGGTATTTCAGGGCCTCTAGATGGGATATGCGTATCAGAGATTAATCCGATGAGCAACTCTTTTTTATCGGTGTTAATCATAACTAGATATCTATTCAATTAAATTAAAACTATATGGTGAATTTTAATTAAAAACAAAAATAATTTTAAGGTGCATCCATTTCTTTAGCACATTTTCCGATAGCTACTACAGAATCTCCTTC
>SDNN01000131.1 GCA_004524425.1 Promethearchaeota archaeon | reverse complement strand
GCATGAAAACTGACCAATCAATCTCTATTGACTTACTAAAACATGACGAATTATCTAAATTTTCTGGATAAAAAAATTAGTAAAAAAAAAGTTATTTAGAGAGTTAAAGCGAGATTTCAACCTTCAGGTTCTTTTTCTCTTTGGGAATATCCTTCAACGCACCAACAAAGCCTAATATGATATTAGAAAGAACGGTACTCATTATCGGATTTAAAGGAATATCTTCATCATTAATCAATAATTTTATTTCTTTCATTTTCCTCATCCATTTATTTTCAATTATAGATCAAAAATTATTTTACAAATTTAAGTATTAGATATAAACTTTATAAGGTTTAAATAAGTAACTTGCTCTTTATATACTGAACTTCAATTTCACGTGATGTGAGTAACTTTATGCCTAAATGTAAAAAATGTGGGAATGAGATTTCAGACGCACAATATAAATCACTAAAAGGGCTATGTCCTAAATGTAGTCTATTGAAATACATGCATAAGAGAGCAGGGTGGATAGTTCTCCTAGTCAGTATGGGTATTATATTTGCATTTTTGCTGTATGCAGTCTTGAGGAACTTGTTATCTTAAAGCTCTTTTTGAACTTTACCATAAAATTTCGATTCTATCTCTTCAATTTTATGAACAGGCTTAGCCCATTAACCAATTATATATTTCTAAAAGTTATTAAAATTTGTTTCTTTGCTCTAGATGTGGAAAAAAAAAGGAATAATTTTAGAATAGTATATTATCTCGCTGCTGTTGGGGATTTTAACATGGTGATGCTGGTTCTACTTTCGATAATATATGGTACTAATAAGGGGTTATCTACGGTTGAGATTGGATTAATTGGAGGAGCCTATGGATTTGCATATATCTTCATGCCAGCTATTCTCGGTAATATGAGCGATAAATTCACTCGTAAAAGTAGCTTGATAAGTGCCACTACGGGCCAGATGATTATAACTCTAATCTTCTTCTTCATTATTCAAGTTCAAGAGTTCTTATTTTATGGTTTGTTTTTCTGTCTCTTTTTATATGGCGTAGTCTATGGCTTTTTTTGGCCATCTATTGAAGCATTCATTTCGGAACATACCGAACATTCTCCAAAACAACATGAAAAAGCAATTGCATACTTTTGCATTGCATGGTCAATAGGCTATTCCTTAGGGCCCTTAGTGGGGGGGTATCTTTCAGATATTAATTTCATCCTGGCTTTTATCCTCGCTTTTATATTATACGCCACTTCCTTTCTTTTAATATGCTTTAAACTCCCATCAATAAAACCTAAGTATTACAATAATAGGAAGCAAAATAATAATCAATATCGTGATAATGAAATTAAGGAAGTTCATGGAAATAAAAAAACTCACGCGAACAAGAAATTTATCATGTTATTGATGGGAGTAATGATTTATGGTATTATCTCTAAAGTTCTTTTATCTTATTTCACAAATTATGCTGCTCTACCCGATGGTCTTAATTGGAATGGCACTTTAATTGGACAAGTAATGTTTTTTTTCGGATTAGGGCGGACATCCTATTTCATTATAGCTCGTTTTCTTAAAAATTCATTTGCGGCAATAACTCAATCACTTCTAGTGATAAGTCCATGCTTATTATTACTTGCTTTTTTTGAGCCTCCTTCCATAATATCATTCATTTTTTTTATAATCGGCTTTTTTGTAGGGAGATCTTATCTAGTCTCTTTAGAATTAATGCTGAAATATGAGCAAGAGAAAAAAGGAGCGAAAGCAGGCATATTTGAGAGCTCGGTTGGAATTGGTTCTGCTCTGTCACCTTTAATCGCGGGAAGCATTGCTATTATTAATTTAAAATTACCATTTTTCATCTTTGCAGGTTTTGTTTTGCTGTTAATGGTCATTCATCTCCTGTTAAGAAAAAAGGTTTCAGAAGGCCAGATCAAAACCCCCGACTAGATTTTTGATTTCTGATAAGAATATCATTTACTTCCTTCAAAAATATTTAAAATACAGGCCCGGGGGGATTTGAACCCCCGATTTCCAATTTCTATTTGAAATGAATAGGAATCTTCAGCTTAGGAGGCTGCCGCGATATCCGAGCTTCGCCACGGGCCTTTTTGACAAAAAATATTACCAAGAACCTTTCGATCTTAATGAAATAAAAATCTAAATTAAATTTTTGTTTTTTCAATTCAGATATTGAGAGCGCTTCGATAGTAAGCAACGCCACAAATTCCGCAGAAATATTTCCCGTTTATTACAATTGCTTCATCAATTGGAATCTCTTTTTGACAATTTTTTACGCAACATTTCACGGTTTTTTTCTTTCCTTCTGATGTTGTTTCATTTGACATGATTATCAGTAGAATTTTCGTGATCTTTTTTAACCTTGACAATGATAAATAAACGTAAGGTTTTAATTTAGAAGTAATTTTACTAGTCTAAAGTCTTTTATAAATTATATTTTTTTTAATTATCGAGTTTTTTAAAAATGGAAAGAAGCACTCAACACAAATTTCGTAGACCTATAGATTATTTAGAAAGTTCAATAAATAAAACTATTTTAATCAAGGTCAAGCGCAACCGGCTTTTCCGAGCCATATTGAGAAGTTTTGATGAACATCTTAATGTATGGGTAGAAAATGCCTCACAGATATTTGAATATCAAGATGAAGATGGGAACATCCGAGAGGAACACGAGGATTTGGGCTCAATTGTCATAAGGGGTGACAACATTATCTTCATCGATTTGGCAAACCCTAAAAAGTGAGCTAGATTTAGGGGCCTGAGCCTGCAAGGCATCTACTTCCAATCTTGCTTTAAAAAGATGCATGAAGTCTTAAATTCATCCTAAGTTAACATGTTAACATGACGAATTCAAATCAATTATTGTTAAAATTTGAAGAAAGGTATTAAAAACAGATTCCAAAATCTATTTTCCAAGGTCATTTAATCATTTATTCATGCTTAAATTATTTTATGATCAATCATTCTTCTAAGAGAGAGGATAAATTAAGTTGAACGTATTATCTGAAAATAATTCAATAACGGAAACTGCCATTTTAGTAAATCCAAACCTTGGACATCCCAGATTTTTAGAGATAGATCAAAAATTAAAAAAGAAGAAATTTCAAACTTGTCTTTTATTCATCAGTGATAAGAGAGATCCAGCCTATATAAGAGATTATCTCAATGATAGGATAAAAATAGTTCCAATCCTTGATTATAAATGGCAATCACAATTACTTCTTGAAAGAGAAAGAAAAGAGAAAAAAGGATTTCTAACCAAGGTTAAACATTTTTTTAAAAGAAAAAAGAAACAAATATCCGAATTGTTATCTCAAAAAAAAATAGAGAAGACACAAAGAAGACTCGAGTCTCTAAAGTCGCGAGTATATAGAGGATCTCCTATATTTCCATCAATTTTAGAAGTGCGTTCAGTTTTAACCCATTCAATACACGATTTAGAATATATTAATAATGAATATTGTATTCCCCAAGATTACTTGATTAAAAATCATGCGTTTGAAACATTAGATGTATTCTATGAAATAAAGATTGAGTTCACTCTGGCAGATGAGCTATTAGACTTATTTAGAATAAGAAATTTTATAATGTTTGATATTGTTCAAGAAAAGAATGGGATCACGGAAAGAATTAATTACCATTCTTTAGTAGTTTCTAAAAATAATTGGCATGATTTTACTTTTGTACAAGCAACAGATCTTCACTTAGCTCAGAGAAACGACCGAATTTATGGAATTATTAAAGAATGGATGGATACTTTTAAAATAGAGAATCTAGAACTGATTGAAGAGGCATATAAGAAGGATCAGAAAACTAAAAAGAGAGAAGAACAAGCTGAATTATTCAAACTTCCATTAAAAAGACGATTTGTTAATCCAAATAACCAATTCAGAATTTTTATAAAGTTAATGAACCGTAAGGTCTTTCGAAATGAACTAGAATTTGTGGTATTGTCAGGAGATCTAATTGATTTTACTCTCTTGAGTAAATTGCCCAAAGATATTAAAAAATATGTAGATTTTGATTATGATTTTAGTAATTGGAAAATTTTTAAGAAAATAGTCTTGAACTTTCCCCAAAAAAAGAGGCGAGGCGTGATAAAAGGAGAAGAATTATTATGTCCCATATTTACTATTCTAGGTAACCATGATTATCGCCCTTATCATTATGATATTCGGTGGGCGGGATTATACAGAAAACTGGGACTCAAATTGGAAGAAGCATTAGCCGTAAATGACAAGTTATTAGCGCTGCCAATTTCTGCGATTGTAAAAAGTAAGAGAGCGCTAAGAGCTTATTGGTCTCAAGTTAATCCCTTAAATGATTTTTCCATTAAATTAGGAAATAACAATTTTATTTTTTTAAACACAGGTTCAGATTCGTTTAAGAATTTTTTAGATCTCATCACCGGTCATCCCTCTTTAACGGGCCTCACAACAAAGCAAATCATTTATTTACAAAATTTGGCTTCCCATAAAATTCAACAGAAAAAGGAAAACTCATTTTTATTCCTTCATGGACCACCAATTAATCCAAAAGGTAAGCGCAGTTTTCTTAAGCGCCTATCCAAAAAAATTAGTGGAAAGATTATAACAAAATTAGATGAATTCAAAGAATCGGTCATAAAAAAAATAGGTATTAAAAAAGACACTCGTATTGATGGAAAGTTTAATGTTAAAACTGGAACCGTGAGCACGAATTGGTCCAGCTTGATTGAATTTTGTAAAAATTATTGCAATCTTACTTTAGCAGGCCATACTCATTCTTTAAAAGAATTTAGATTAGATGATCCAAAAGGATTAAAAACCAGAGTGTTTAACGCCCCTCCATTCAGTCTAAAAAAGGTGGAAAATCCAGCGGCGGTTTATTATGACGTGTATTCTGAAATTTATACCTCAGCAAAAGATATCGAGAAGGCAGGCCCATTTGTAGTACAAACTCCTGCATTAGGATTAGGAGGATATCGAAATCCTGATCTAGCTGGTGCTTATAGAGAAATCGTGATTAAGGAAGATAAACTGGATTCCTTTAAAGTAAAATTCATAGATCGTTAATTCTTCAATAACGTCTATGGATTCACTAATCTATACCCAAGCTTAAAAGCTTCAATGTTTTTGTCTGATTCTCCAAAAAATTCGCTTAAAAATTGGATCATTAATTTTTTATCAAAAATGTCTTGATATTCTCTTGCGCCTACTCCCAAAATTATTGTATTGGCATAAAGTGAATCTTTAAATTCGACTTCTGAAAGTTTATTAAAATCCATTGAGATGGTACGTCGGGCAATTTGATCTAATATGTCTATAATTTTTCCTATTGAAGGGTACTCCTTTCCTTTTTCTGAACCAATTATGACATTCCTTGGAAATAAACAATGCGTGTTAATAATTACAACAGTTTGCTCAGATATAAACCTCAAATTTCTCAATGTTTCCAATGGTTCCAATCCCAAAACCAAATGAGCATCATTTATGGGGATCATTGGAGATATTAAATCATCTACTTCGTAATTTTGATCCAAGGAATAAATTCTTGAGTCGATTAAGTATCTAGCTGTAGCGGTAACTGAGCCTTCCTTACAGGAATTTCAAAATATCCTTGAAATTCTCTCTGTGATACGCCCCTAGTCTCTGTTCCCACCACGTTTTTTATTAGCGGCATTCTCATTCCATATTCTCTCAAGATATTACCTATTAACACAACTCCTTGTCCACCTACACCAGTAATCAACACGTTATAAATATCTGCCACAATTTATCACCCTCAGCCAATGAATTGGTTAACTCGCACTTCAATCATGTATTTATTGCCATATATTTGAACTATATATACTTTAATTCCTCAATAGATTTAAATTAGATTAATTGAACTATAGTAATAAAAACTATAAGTAAAAACCCATGCCAGATATAGAATCTATTGAAATTTTTGCTGCTTCTTTTAGTCTTGTTTTTGTCATCATCTCTTGGGTATTAGCTGCCCTATTCTTCATTAAATATTATAGGCATAAATTAAGACAATTGCTTCTTGTTGGAGCTGCTTGGATCGGAATTGCCTTGCCGTGGACATCAGATGCGATTTCTTTTATCATGATTTACACAATTGGTCACCCGTTGAATCAGTATGCTAAAGTGATTATTGAATTACCGTTTCTTCCATTGGCAATGATATTATGGTTAATGGCATTCACGGATTTAAAATATCAGAACCTAAAGAAAATCATCATGATCATAGCAATCTTGTTTTGTGTCATGTTTGAAATCATTTTCTTATATGCTTTAATTGCTGATTTTTCTTTGATTGGCGAATACAGGCCTCCTCTTGCCATTGAATACTCATTGCTTTTTCAGATCTTTTTAATGTTGATCTTGGGCATATTTATCATCACCGGGCTCATGTTAGGCTCGGAATCGACGAAATCTCCAGATGAAGAGGTTAAATTGAAAGGAAAGTTTTTAATTTTGGCCTTCTCGTCGTTTTTAATAGCATCTATATTAGAAGTTTTCTTACCCTTGCATCCCGTAGGAATAATCCTCATCAGAGTGATTTTGATCTTCAGTGCTATTGAATATTATATTGGCTTTACTCTGCCGGACTTCATAAAGAATTTAATTTTAAAATGAGTATTTGGAAAGGATTCTGTTAAAAAATTCCGAGAAAAAATCATAGAAATACAATATTTTTTCTTTTTCTTTTTCAATAGTTAACCAGCATATCCAAAATGCTTTAAAGAAATTAAAAAAAGCTTTATTAACTTCAAAAGCACAATTTTTTTAATAATAAATAAACTTTTTCGAGTCAAATAAAATGAGTGAAGAAGAATTCATGGAATCTGAGGAATCCAGGCATTCATATGCCACTTATTTTTCTTTTTCCACTTATAACCTAGTTGGATCTCTGATAATTGCAGCACAAACCATCGTGTTGTTCTTTTTTTATGAAGTTGAAATTGGATTGAATATCTGGTTCGTTTTTATTGCTTTCGCGATATCAGCAGTGTGGGATGCAGTAAATGACCCTCTTATTGGTCATTTGATTGATAAAAATACTAAATTAACTAAGCGGTGGGGAAGACGTTTTCCATGGATAGTATTTGGAATAATACCTTGGTGTCTCTCTCTTGTTCTAATCTACACGCCACCCGCGGTTGATCCTCAAGAAAATGCTTTATTCTTAACTGCTTGGCTAGCAGGATCATTATGTCTTTTTGATACATTTCATACTTTGATATATGTGAATATAGTCCATCTCCGAGCCGATAAATTCCGAACCGAGGCAGAACGTAGAAGATTGGCAGCAATTTTTACGCCAATAGACATCATAGGACAAGTATCTGGGATGTTGTTACCACCGATCTTTCTCAGCATGGGACAAGGAAGGGAGATTTATGCATTCATGGCCTTGATGATCTCCGTGATATCCTTCATAGGATCCTTATTATTCCTTCCAGGTACGCGAGAGGATGAGATCATGATTGAGCGATATTATAAATCTGAATATGAAGAGATGGGATTCTTTGAAGGACTTAAAGAGAGCGCTAAATTGAAAAGCTTTATCATCTTCATGATAGCCATGTCCGCATTTGAAATAACCACAGGCTTGCTTATCGCCAACACGATTTATTTATCAACGTTCGTATTAAGGATGGGCCCCGATACAATCATACTGATTTTTGCAGTACTTCTCATTGGAGCCATTATCTCTGTTCCGTTCTGGGTCAAACTGGCTAAAAAATTGGACAATAATAAAAAAGCTTTCACAATTGGTGGATTTGCAATGTGTGCGGCCTTGGTACCAATCTCTTTTTTTCAAGGATTAATTGATCTATTGATCTTTGTATTCATTTTAGGATTTACTACCGGATGCATTTGGACATTATTATTGCCTGTTATTCAGCCAAATGTTCTTGATGATTTCGTAGTTAAAACTCGCAAGAATCAGAAAGGAAGTCAAGTAGGCCTTACTACTTTCATTCTTCGCCTTACTGCCACCATTGATGAATTATTAATTGCTTTAGTCCATACTTTCACGGGATTCGTTCCTGGACAAGATAATTATGCTGAAATGAAAGCTGCTGCTGCTGATATCAATTTAGTTATTTGGGGGATACGTATTCTTAGTGG
>SDNN01000130.1 GCA_004524425.1 Promethearchaeota archaeon | reverse complement strand
TTTCTCTTCCTAAAGATAGCTTTATACTATTAAAGAGAAATAAATATATTAAATTCTGCTATTGAATTTGATATGAATTAAAGATTTAATTAAATAATGTGATATTTTCTACATATTTCTAAAAACACATCAGTGAAATGTTTGACTTGTTCCCATATCAACCCGTACGTACTATATTTCATTTCCTTTGAAATACCAGGAGCTAATCCGATAATACCTCTCTCCTTGAATTCATCTCGCAAAAAAAAACCTCTCCTCTGATGTGTTTTTGCTACTTCATGAAAGCATTCTGTCTTTATATTTGTCAATGGATGTACTTTTGGAAGTTTACCCAATATTTCTATGCCATTTATATCTTTAATTTTATTGATAACGTAGTTGGCTTTATTTGATTCCTCCTCCACGACTTTTTCTTGAGTTCTTTCGGCTATTGCGGGAAAGCTTGCCATCAATGTAATTAAAGGAGCTCCGTAAACAGGAGGACATCCCATAAAAGAACATATTTTATTAGGAAACGACTTGGAGCTGAGATCACCTTCGATTTTAGAAGGATTCATGATATCCTTTTTATATTTATCAACAAATCCTAAAATTCCAATAGGTCCCGACGAAGCCATGGATTTGTGTCCGCTACATGCTATAAAATCAACTTTACCTTTTTTGCAATCTACGGGTAATACTCCTGCTGAATATGCGGCATTTAAAAGAAATGGCACTTTAAATTCAGCACAGATCTCTCCTATGGGTTTCGGGTCATTAAAATTTCCATACTTGTAATCAACATGAGTTAATACAACTAATAACGGTAATTGACCATCATCATTTTTTACTTCTTTTATTATTTTAGCATAATCTTGGTTGTTAATTCGAAATTCTGGCTCTCCCGAATTTGGTACTTCTTTTACCTTTAGTTGATTGACTTCAATAGCTAAGTATGTGGTATAATGTGCCAAACTATCAACAACTACTGTTTTTCTCTTTGGAAATTTTTTTGAAAGTACTTCCATCACCAATCGCTTGGATTCTCTCGCCGCAGCAGTGGGCATGACATTATCAATATTCAAGAATTTTGCCATGTCATTTAGAAAGTCAATAACGGGAGGATTTTCGATTTGATCTATTCTCCCTTTTAGGCAATTATCGCATAAACTATATCCATCGCCGAAAGCGACTAATGCTTTATGAGCTTCAGGGGTCAACATACCTCCTCTTTGGATTGGATGAACATTTATGAACTGTTCATTTATATCACGGGCGAGATTAGCATATTTTTGCCGTAATTCTTCATTAACCTCGAAGCCTGTCATCTTAATTCCCTAGTTCTTTTCTCTACGCTTTATTAAAATAATTTTTATTCTATTAAAAGAATTTTTAAAAAAGACAATAGATTTTTCGTAATTAAACTAAAATAATTTAAATAATTTAGGGTTAAAATATGCCGATTATTATGCCAAGTCCAAGGACGGGCAAAGAGCCTCAAATTCATGAGGATGCATTTATTGCTCCCTCTGCAGTTATAATTGGAAATGTAATTATCGAAGAAGGTGCAAATATTTGGTTCGGAGCGGTTCTAAGAGGAGATTGGGGTACCATTAAAATTGGAAAAAATACTAGCGTTCAAGAAAACGTGACAATACACACGGAGGTTGATGCCACCGTAACAATTGGTGATAACTGCATAGTTGGACATCATGCCATGATTCATGGACCGTGTGTTATAGAAGATGGTTGTATTGTCGGAATTGGTTCCAATGTATTACATCGATCAAAATTAGGTGAAGGTTCGGTTTTAGCTGCTGGTGGCGTCTTATTGAATAAAGAAATCCCACCAAGAAGCATGGCTGTTGGAATTCCCGCAAGTGTAAAAAAGGAAGGAATCTACACGGGAAAATTACAAGGTGAGATAACATCAGGAGAGTATGCAAAAAACGGAAAAGCTTTTGCTGAGTTTTTTAAAAAGCACCCCGAACATTTGAAAAACTGAGTTGAAGAACCTAATTCTTAATTTCTTATTTATCTTGAACAAATGCATTTCTCATTTTTGACCACTTGAATCTTATTGAAGGATAAATTCAATAGGTTTACCATTAGTAGATTGTTTTCCAAATTTGGCAATCCCAATGTGGTCTTAATTACTTCTAATGCTTCAAGAGTACCTAAAATCCCGGGAGTGACTCCTACCACTGGTAAAGGACTTTCATCTGGTTGGGAATCATTAGAACGATCAGGAAAAATGCATTGATAACAGGCACTCGTTTTTGGATTAATGGTGATTATTTGACCATAGAAATCTTTTATTCCCGCTATTACAGCTCTCATGTCATTTTCTACTGCTGTTTTATTCACCAAGAATTTAGTTTTGAAATTATCGCTACAGTCTATGATAAAATCTTGATCGTCAAGATATTTGGTAATGGTATTTTCATCAATGCAATCTTTAAAGGTCTTGACTTTAACTTCTGAATTTAATTTAGACAACACGCTTTTTGTAACATCTGTCTTTTCCAAACCAATATGTTCTTCGTTATAAAGAATTTGTCTTTGCAGGTTTGACAACGAAACCACATCATTATCAATAATATCAATTCTTCCGATTCCTGCAGCCACTAAATACAAGGAACATGGAGACCCAAGCCCTCCCGCTCCAATTTGTAATACTTTTATTTTGGAAATCTTTTCTTGTCCTTTCTCTCCAATTAAAGAGGAGAGAATCTGCCTTGAATATCTCTTTTTTTGATTTTCAGTTAAAATGATCTTTACACCTTCATGATTTTTTTAAGTTTTTCAATCGTTTCTTCAATTTCAATAAGAATTAAACCTAAATTTACATTTAAATCTATCAATGCAGCAAAAAGTCTTTCTTTATCAGCCTTGAGAATTATTATTTGATAATCATCCAATTCAACGGTAAGATTGGAGACTTTATTTTTACTTCTCAAGGTAGTAGAGGCATTTTCAATAGCTCCAAATATGGCAGCTGCCATTGCACCAATTTTCCTATGATCAATATCTCGCGGTAAACTTGAGGTGATTAAAAGACCATTTCGCTTGATGATTACTGACCCGATAATGCCACTTCGTAATTCTAATTCTTCTAATTCATTATTTAATTTCTCAATTTGAAGCGAATTGATTGACTCATTTGACATGCTTTTTGTAATGATTCCAATTAACTTTAAGAATTATAATTATCAAGTCATAAAAAAAGATGTGAATCAGTTTATGAAATCGAAATCCTAAAGCATCGATAAATAAAAGTAAAATTCACCCAGAATAATTAAAAGAGCTATATAAAATATTAGCGATAAAAGCTCTTTGTTCCGTTAGAAGGATTATGTCTGTTCCTCCAACTAGGCTGACGGAGCTTTGATGATTTTCCAAACCCACAACTAGCACAGAATTTTTTTCTGCGATTATATGAGTGCTTTCCGCATCTCCTGCATGTTTTATGGCTACTGGCCTTATTTTTTTTACCTTTACTTGGAGTTCCCTTTCCCATTTTCAATCACCCCTAATTATTAATCTATTAATCCTCTTCATCTTCTTCTCGATGCAATAACCCATCTTCTGAATCACTAAATACTAATTTCTCTCGTTGTTGCCCAATGAAAATAATTGAAGCACCTCTAATCATTACAGTTCCCAGATCTTTGCTTCGCTTGCCACCTTTTCCGAAGTAGATTTCCTTAGCATTTTCAACGATTAAATTCATGTAATTATCAAATCTTACTAATTTCCCGGTCAAATAGGTATTCCAAATCTTTAATTTTATTCGAACTTCCGGTTGTAAGATGGCTTTACTTAAGGTCCTTGAAATTGTATGTTGGCTCATTTAATAGCATCCTAAATCTTATAGAATATCCTATATAATGTATTAAAAATATAAATATTTTTTTATTCTAACGGATTTTCTTTATTAATTTAACCTAATAATTATATCAAGAATTATTTACGATATAAAACATGAAAAATAAAATCGCAATTTTCGATAGTGGAGTTGAAACTCCGGAAGAAATCATCATCGCGGCTGGTTTCATTCCATGTAGACTTTTCGGCGATCCAAGTATCGAACCTGACAGGGCCAATGAACATATTCCGCCGACTCATTGTGTCTGGACAAGAAATCTTTTAGAACAAGCAATTAAGGGACTTGATAAGGATATAGTGGGACTAGTCTGTACCCATGGATGTGATCGTACCAACAGAGAATTTGACATCTGGCTCGAATGCGTCGATCTTGATTTCATGTTCTTCCTTAATTCGCCCAGAAAACGTGGTAAGCTTGCTTTAAAGTTTTTCATGGATGATATGAAAGAATTAATCACGCAATTAGAAAATAAATTCGATGTGATAATAACACCTGAGAAGATTAAAGATGCCATTAAATTAATGAATAAAATCAGGTCATTATTGCGGGAGTTATCTGAATGGCGAAAAAAAATGATATTGAAATCCTCGGAATTTCATGCTATGGTAAAACTGGCCCAGCAAAAAGACAAGGATGAAGTTATAAGAATATTGGAATCAAAATTGAATGAGCTTAAAGGTCAAAAGCCAATTGATGCAGCAAACTTAAAAAAAGTACTATTGACGGGATCTGATATAGACGATACTGAATTTATAAAATATTTGGAGGATCTTGGATTTTACATGGTGATTGATGACTTGCCAATTGGAACTAAATATTTCTGGGATACAGTGGATGAAGAAGGAGATCCCATAGAAGCATTAGCAAGATATCATCTGACCAAACCGATATATTCTACGAAATTTCCCTCCTATGAAAGATATGAGGTAATAAAAAAGCTTGCCCAGGATTATGAGGTTGATGGAATAATCAATATTGCTCAAAAGTTCTGTGAACCAATCTTGTATGATCATCCTTATTTAAATAAAATGGTGAAAGAAGATCTCAAATTACCATATCTTTTCGTCGAAATGACTTATAGTAGAGAATCATATAAACAATTATCCACGCGATTTTCAGCATTCGCTGAGATTATTTAGAGGTGTAAACATGGCAAAAAAAGAAATAAAAAGTAATAAGATGTTGAATGCCACCATGGGATTAAAAAACATTATGGGAAGGCATTTCCTAGCGATTGAACAAGCTTATCGAGATGGCAAGCCCACGGCGTGGGCCACCTCAGGCACTCCAGTGGAACTTTTATACGCTATGGACGTACAACCCATGCTTCCCGAAAATTCTGCTACGGTCTCAGCTGCGCAGAAATATTCTCAAAATTTCATAGAACTTGCCGAAGAGGAAGGCTTTTCATATGATCTATGTTCATATTTTAAAACAAATGTGGGAGCAGTTCTAAGTAATGCTGAAATGACTAAAGGAGGTACAAGAAAACCAACATTCATGTTGTCATCTGATGTGATTTGTGATACTCATGTTAATTGGTTTCAAGTCCAAGCGGAAAGATTAAACGTACCTCATTATGTTATTGACGTGCCTCATGTGGTCAGTAATTTTAACAATCGACAATATAATTATTTCAAAAAATACATCAATGAACAATTACATGAGCTTTTTGATTTTATTCAAGAAGTTACGGGCAATGAACCTGATGAAGAGAGAACAAAAAGAGTCATAAAAAATTCCTGGGATTTAAGCATGGTGTGGCAAGATATTTATGAACTTAGAAAAAATGTACCTTGCCCGATGAGTACGAGAGATACCTTTGGAGGCTTGTTTCCTCTATTCACCATGCCAGGACTTAAGGCACCCATTAAATTATACAAGCGAATGTACAGGGAGGCTAAAGAGCGGGTGGATAATGGCATTGGTGCCCTAAAACAAGAAAATTATAGACTGATGTTTGAAGGTATCCCTTTCTGGTACAATCTTAAATTCTTCAGCGTTTTGGAAAAGTGGGGTGCCATCATCGTCTATGAGCCGTACACTTATGCGTTCAGCAAGTACATGAATCCCAACGTGACTAAAGAATACGTGTTTAACAAACCTATCGAGGCTATGTCTGAATTGTTACTTAGTTTTTGGTATATTTATGATTTAGAGACACGTATAAGAAAATTTAAGGAAACGGTGGAAGAGTGGAAGATAGATGGAGTACTTTTGCATAACAACATGTCGTGCCGTCCTAATTCTTGTGGTCTCTATGATTTGAAAAAGCATTTACAAGATGATTTTGACATTCCATGCTTAGTCATCGATTCTGACATGAACGATCCCAGAAAGATGAATACTGTCCAAACTACCAACAAAATAGAGACGTTTATTGAGATATTGGATGAAAGAAAGAAAAGATAAGAAATATTTTTTATTTAACTTTTTCTTGAAATTTAAAAGAATAAAATTTCTAATTTTCTTTAAGAGAAATCTAATTATTTGGCACTTATTTTAGGAAATTATAAAAATCAATATATCTCAAATAATATTTAATTAAAAACTAAAAAACGGGTGAAATGTAATGGAAGAGTTAGAAAAATATAAAAAAATTGGAGAAGAATTTATAGATAAATTAAAGCTTACTACTTATCCCGTTGCAGTGAGGTTAGTTCCTCCCGATGAAGAAGTCTCAACTAACGCGCTTCGATCGGATGAGGTATTTGGTTCTCAAATCGCGGCATGCATAGCTTACACCTGGTGCAGAAGGTCGGGATTCTCATTTTTCCTTAAGGGAGAAGACATTGGATGTAAGCCCGCTTCTATACGATATTTTGGTTTAGAAAAGACAGAAAACCCTGATGATGTATATACTGCATGGGGAAAAAAAGGAGCATATAAAAAGGATAAAGAAGCAGAAAGAAAATCTCGTGAAAATGAAACAACCTTAGATCATGGTGAAATAAAAGGATTAGTAATCACTCCTTTAAATTCAACAATTATTAAACCGCATTTAGTCATGATTTATTGCTCACCATTAATCCTTCATCAATTAATTTTAGCAGCTACTTACGAGGGTGATTATATCACTAGTTATTTTAACGGAATGGAAAGTTCTTGTAAAGAGGGAATTATAAGAACGTATAAAACTAACCAATGCCAAGTAGTTTCTCCTGGTGGAGGGGATCGTGGTTTAGGTGGTGTTCAAGATCATGAAATGATTTTTTCTATTCCAGAATCAAAATTCGAAATGGTGTTAAATAACTTATTTAAAGCAGGAAGGAAACTACGTGTACCTAAGGCGATGGGCATCCCCCTGTTAAACGCTAGCCTAGGACCAATATCATTTTTTGGAAGCCCAGCAGAACCAGGTCCTTGGGAGTACTTAAGAAAAAGAATTAAAAAGGATAATCCCAAATAATCAAATTCGAGAATTTTAATTAATAAATTTATTTTATTCTTTCTTTTGACAATCTGTGGGCTAAATAAAGTGGTTCTGGTTGTCTGTGGTTTAAAGATGTTTTTAATGCAATCTTTAGAGCTAAGTCTATATTTATCTTAAAACCGATGCTTATAAAAATAGGTTTCATCCCAAAATTTAAACATACTGCATATCCTAATAACTCTCTTTCCTTGCTCGAACTTGAAGACCAAACTGGTGTTTTTTCACCCTTGCTTCGAGTCAAATCTTTAAAATTAAAATATCCTATAAATGGATTTTTTGCGATTCCAATCGTGGGAATATCTAAGGCAACTCCTAATTGAACTGCTTCTCCAAATCGCCTTGGATGGATAAGTCCGTGGCCATCACATAAAATCACATCTGGTTTTTCATTTAATTTAGTGATAGCATGAGCCAACAATCTACATTCTCTAAAGCCTAGAAATCCCGCTTTATAGGGAAATCTAATTTTATCAACATGGAATGCATGAGATTTTTTCTTATTTTCAATAAGGTCCCATGATACTGCGCAAGAAACACCATATTCATGATTCTCCTTACTAAAGTAAGAAATATCTACTCCCGCAATCCATTTCAGTTTCTTTAAACTTTTCAAATCTAATCGAGATTTTTGATTTTTTAATTTCTGACTATACTTATCCTGAAGTGCTCTTGCCTCTTCAAAAGTCAGCTTATCGGATAATAGTTCATGATTTTCCAAATCGAATCACGTTGTGATATAAAACATAATAAATTTTTTTACCTTAGATAATTATTTTATACTACTTTTGTTAAATCTAAAACTATAAACATTATTATTAAAAAATTTCTTCATGAAATTAGGTGTATCGAATTGGTTGAAATATACGAAGAACATGTTCCCCTTA
>SDNN01000129.1 GCA_004524425.1 Promethearchaeota archaeon | reverse complement strand
TTTTTTTTTTTTACATATTCTGCATTCATTAGAGACAGAACGCTAGCACTAAAAAAATTGTTTGAGAAATATTTCATGTTGACATTTTTTGATAATTCAGCCACTACTTTTCGAGAAAGATATACATTTCTAATGGGTTTAAGTTCAAGAGCTAAATCCAATACCGATTTAACCTTCTCATTTTTTAACTTATCTATTATTTCTAAACTCTTCTCAATCGTTAAGAATGATTTCGCAATGGAACGACCTAAATGATTTATTTTATGCATAAAATTTTCTTTTACTCTTAATAATTTCAAGGAGTTTAATTTTTTCAGAAAATAATCAAAGTCGTAATTGTTATTTATTATTAAATCGTAGAATTTATAGATATCTTCATATTCAACCCCTTTAATAAACATGGAGATATATGCCAGTAATTCAGTCAATGATTTATCTTCATTTGGCTCTAATTCATAATCCTTTATTTTTCCGTTTAATAATCTAATTGCAATATTTTCTTCAGTTTCTTTCATTTTTGGTGAATATACTTTTCCTGGTTCTACAAGCAAGTAAGCATAACCTAACTCATGTTTCTTTAATCTACCTGCTCTGCCTAACATTTGCTCAAATTCAGCAACTGTTAACCAGTTTATTCCCATTGCTAAGGATTCAAAAATTACTTGACTAGCAGGTAAATCGACACCTGCAGCTAATGCTGCGGTAGCCACAACTCCTGAAATTCTTTGAGATAAAAATTCCATTTCTATTAATTTCCGTTCTTCATTTGTGAGTCCGCTATGATAAGCTCGCACTTTCATCCCTCTTTTTGAGAGATAAGCAGAAATCGATTCACATTTCTTTCTAGTATTTGTAAAAATGATGGATTGACCTTTATATCCATATTTAGATGTTTGTGAATAAGCTGCTCTTACCAATCTCAAAATATTTCTATTCTTCATGTTTTCATTTAAACATAAAATTAAATGGCGTTCTATGGGAACAGGTCGATTATTGTATTGAACTAATTCACAATTTAATTTTTCCGCCAAGGCTTTTGGTTCTCCTATGGTGGCACTGAGATAAAGATACTGAGAACCATGAAAGATAGATTTTAACCGAGCTATGAATCCATCTAATAAGAATCCTCGATCAGAATCAATTAAAACCTGTATCTCATCTATGATGATGGTCGAAATTTCACCTAACTGATCTTTGTTTCCACTTCTTAAAATATAATCTATTGCTTCATATGTGGCCACTATCATGTCAGCATCAGCTAAGTCTTCTAGAAATATGCTATCACTTTTCTCTAATAAGGATTCACCTATTTTCTTTACTGTCTTTAAATTCAGTATCTTATATTTCTTGGAAAACTCATCTGCACGAATGTTAGCTAATGCAACAATCGGAACCAAATATAGCATCTTGTTGTTTTTATTTTTTAGTAATTTAGAAACTCCTGCCAATTCTCCAATCAATGTTTTTCCCCCAGATGTAGGAGCCATGATTAATTGATCTTTTTCTTTAGACAATAAACCTTTTTCAATGGATATCGCTTGAATTGGCAATAAAGTGTCAATTCTTAAGGTTTCAAGAAGTTTTTTAAAATCTTTAGATATGTCGATATCATTAATCCTTAAATTCAAATACTTTTTGCTTACAGATGTACTTTTTTCTACGTCATAAATTGTTATCTCTCTATGCTTAACGGGATTAAAATCAGCCTTAAAGGCAGTTAATACCTTTTGAACCTTCCTAAATTTTAAAATCATGTGCTTAAAAAAGTTTTTTAACTTTGGACTTATTCTCTCACCGGAAGGTATTAAACCAGTCATTTGAATCTGTTTTAATACTAGTTCTAAGGCACAATCTGAGCAGATAATATCATTTTTGAAAGAAACAATCTGATTTCTATGATCCAATAACGTAAATCTTTTTTCATCCAAGCAACTCTTACAAAAAGTTATATTCTTGATTTTTTTCTTATTAAATTGAAAATTTTGTAACATTTCTAAAATAGGATCATATTCTGCTCTATCGGTTTGACTGGATAAAGCAACAAATCTGTTTTCTTTCGCAAGAACAAATTTTTTAAAAAGTCGAGGGTTTATGGGTATTGACTTTTCATTTTCGTCTGTTTTTGAGAATTTAATTGGACGCATTTTATTTTTAATGTCTAACCCAAAAACAACGGTTCCTTTGAAGAATGGCGTGTTTACATAGGAGAGTTTATTTCTCTTTTCCTTATAGGATTTTAAATAGAAAAAATTGACATCGAAAATCAATTCCTTCTTTTTTGTCGGACTTTTATTTAACACTATGAAGTAATTTCTAGAAGGAATCGTCAAGTAATTACACAATTAAGCTTAATTCTTATAAGAAAAGAATGAAGGAATCAAATAAAATTTTTGGATTAGAACCCAAATATTGCTTTAATTTGATCATATACTTCTTTAATTTGATTGAGTTTTGCCTCATCCCCTGCATCTAAATAATATTGTATCCATTGAGCCACTCCACCTTGCTTAATCCAATCAAGGAAGTATTGAACTGCTTGTTTATCTGCTTCTGACATTATTATCTTTGATACTTGTTATTATCCTAAATTTTAGTTTTAAACTTATATACAATTATATTTTATTGTGTATATAATCTTTTATTATTCAAAAAAATTTTATTATAACATAAAAAATGGGGTTTATTTAAGATGTCGCCCGATGTACGTATAAAGAGTCCAAATTTAGATGATATATTTGAAAAATGGAAACAGAGCGCGGTACGAAAGGATAAAAAGAAAATGGAAAAGCAATTTGGAACTAAAGGTGCCGTTTTTACATTAGATGCAATATCTGCAGCGGAACATGTAGTTCCTCCGGCTCTTAAAGGAGCAGCTATTTATTTTTCGATAAAAAAATCCGTGGCTCCAGTAAAATACAAGGAACAAGAATTATTAATGGCACCAAGAGTGAGTAGAGAAACTTTTTATTCATTTAAAAAAGGAGATATAATCAAGGATAATTGGAAAGGTGCAGAAGTAGTACCTATGTTTGATACAATTACACCTGTTCCTTGTAAGACCTGTGGAGGTAAGGGTTATATCGAAGATAAATGCAGGAGCTGCAAGGGAAGTGGAAAAGTAGAAGATACGGTAATTGTGTTGGAAGGTGAGGAGCAAGATAAACAGAAAAATTCCTTTAGTTATCCTTGTGCCGAGTGTTATGGAACTGGAAAGGTATCAAATCCCTGTAAAGAATGTGGAGGCCATAAAAATCTATACAAGTATGATGTCCTACCTGTTCCTTTTAAAACAGTTGTTACTGGTGTTCCAGTACTTCATAGCAGCTTACAAACGAAATATGAAAATGAAATGGGAAAGGATCTGCAAGAACTTATTGAAAAAGTGGAAGGAATCAAATTTAATAATTTCGATGAACTTGAAGATAAGGCAGAAGGATCTTTAGGCTATTGGGATAAAAATGTAAAAAAGACCATTAATTCGGCAGGTAAGGATCATAAGGACTATGAAAAGGATAAAGATACTCAAATTGCATCCCAGATTTATTTATTTCCAATGATTCAATTGAATTGCAAGACAAAAAAAGGAAAGAAATTTGAAATTTTTAGCATAGGCTCTGAAACTAATTTCATGATTTATTCTAATTTTTAACCGAGAATAATCATGCTCTATTTTACTTTATTTTTTTTTATTCTTATCTTATAAAAATTATTTATTTGGATGTGATATTTGCTGCCAGAACTACCTGAAGTTGAAACCTTTAAAAGATATTTTGATTCTACTGCACTTAATCACGTCATAAAGGAGATATATATTAAAGATGACAGAGTGCTTAATCTCAATCCAAAGAGTTTTAAAGAATTTATAATTGGTAAAAAATTTTCTTCATCAAGAAGACATGGTAAATATTTATTTGTTGATTTAAATCCAGCAATTTTAGTTTTTCATTTCGGAATGACGGGAGATTTGGACTATTTTAACGAAATAGACGATGAGCCGATACACACTAGAGTGTTATTTCAATTTGAAAATAACCATTATTTATCTTATATATCACAAAGAATGTTTGGGCGACTTGATCTCACTGATAAAATTGAGAGCTTCCTTCAAGAAAAAAATTTGGGACCAGATGCTTTCAAGATGTCCTTTGAAGATTTTAAATTAGCATTGAAAAGACGATCTGCATACGCTAAATCGGCTCTAATGGATCAATCTCTAATAGCAGGAATAGGAAATATATATTCGGATGAAATTTTATTTCAGTCGCAAATTCATCCTAAAACAAAAATAAACATGCTTAGCGATTCAAAGCTGGAACAGTTGTTTAACACGATTAAAAAGGTCCTTCAATATGGAATAGATAAGAAAGGAGAATTGAGCGCGTATTCAGACGATTTCTTGATCCCACACCGAGAAAAAGAAGGAAACTGCCCTACTTGCCATGCTAAAATTCAAAGATTAGAACTTTCTGGTAGACATGGTTTTTTTTGTCCCAAATGTCAAGTACAACTTACTTAATATTAAGCGATAATAATGAAACCAGCAATCCTTTCGTGGAGTGGAGGTAAAGACAGTGCACTTGCGCTCTATTTCCTGAATAAAAATGAATTTTCCTTGAAATCATTATTTACCACGATTTCCATTAAATATAATCGAGTGAGCATGCATGGTATCCGAAAAGAACTTCTGAAAAAGCAGGTGGAATCGATTGGTTTGCCTCTTCATCTCATTTCAATACCTAAAGATGTGAATAATGAGGAATATGGGGAAATCATGAAAAGGGAGATGCTTCACTTCAAGTCTAAATTAATCAAACATGTTGTGTTTGGAGATATTTTTTTAGAAGATATAAGGAACTATAGGGAAATGAACCTTTCGAAGGTTGAAATGAAGGCTGTATTTCCACTATGGAAAAAAAATAGCAGATATTTGGCAGAGAAATTTATCCAACTCGGCTTTAAAGCAATAATAACTTCATTAGATTCGACTTTACTGGGCAAATCGTTCATAGGAACATCATTCAATCATGATTTCTTAAATTCTATTCCTTCTAAGATAGATCCTTGCGGGGAAAATGGAGAATTTCATACATTCGTTTTTGATGGCCCTATATTCTCGGAACCAGTTCCTTTTGTAAAGGGTGAGATTGTTTTTAGAGACAATCGATTCTATTATATCGATCTCATTTAATACTCCAATACACCCGTCTGCATTATCATTTTCCAGCCATTATCAATTTTCGAATACACCTTACAAGTTCTTCCTTTCCAATGATTCTTATTATTCTTATCGTCAACCCAGAGAGTGTCAATATCTACAACGGCAAATGCGCCATTTTTCTCATTTGATATTACTATTTTTTTAATTTTTCTTTTATTTCGCACCAATTTATGGGTGTTAAAAAGGTCCTGCCAATTATTTTTCCATCGTTGATAATCATATCTTCCAAACTCAAGTACCCAATCCATTGGGTCATGAGATTGATTAGTCCTCGGCCAAGGCCAGACCATATCTGGATGAAAAACGGTCAATAATAACTCTACATCTTGAGAGTCCCACGCGCGTGTTTCTCTATTTACGATCTCTTCTATCTCCTTTCTAACTTCTTTCATATCATTTCAGCATCAAGTTATTTTGAAATGGTGATCAGCATTTACTGATTCGACATTCTCAATAAAAATTATTGAATCCTTAATTCGAAATAAATATTTATAGTTGAATCAATTTATTTTTCTATAATTAAATATACAAAACAATTTGAAGTTTTTACAATGTTAATAGATCCAAAAGTAAAGAAAATCGTCATATTCAATGCTGGTGGCGGAATCGTGGAAAGAGAAATAAAACTCACGCTGAACCAAGGAATTAATGAATTTCAAATTCAAAACATTCCTGCAAGCTTTGATCCAAATTCAGCCGATATAATATTAGAACACATTTCTCCAGAGGATAAACAATTTATCACTTTACAACAAACAATTACCGCGCTACCAGATATGAATAATGCTCAACAAATAATTGACAGGGAAAAATCTGCCGCGAATTCCATTATTAGCTACGCCATTGATTTCACTCGTGAGTTAAGAGAGAAGGTCTCTAACATATGTGAAGCAAGCTCATATAGAACTTATGCAGATATGAAAGGAACATTTAACTTTATCATCAATTGTACTAAGCCAGAGGGGGAGATAATTGTAAAGATCATTTACTTTATCAGTGATCTTCGAATTCGATGGCACACGTCTTTACAAGTAAATATTAGTAAGGATGGAAAATCAGCTGAAGTTGAAGGTTTCATTATCGTGGATAATAAAACGGGATTTTCATATGAAAATGTAGAGTTAGGTTTTGCGATTTTTGAACTGCCACGTGTTTCAGCCTATAGAGGGGCTGAGTCAGGGGCTCCTGGAGGAGGGGCCGCTCAAGAAGCTGCCTTTCCGGCAGCATTAAGACAAGAAATGATGGGTGAACTAAATCGGCTTAAAGATGTCCAAGGCAAACCAATGAAAAGAACCCAAAGAATGAAAAATTTAAATTTATGAGGTGTCAAAAATTAAAGCAAATGTACCTACAAGAAAGAAGATAAAATTAAATTGGTTTAGGGCGAATTGTGACTTTAAAATTGAACGTAAAATAGAGATCCAATATACGGCAAATAATGTTTCTTCAAATAAATTGAAATGGGATGCAATTGTGAAGTACGTTTTGACTAAACAAGGAGATCTTATTAATAAGGACATCCCAAGTAATTCTCCTATGACTCTTTATAAGAATAGCATGCCTTTTCTATTCCTGAATACTGCAGAAAGTTCTGGCACTAAAATTAACTCTGAAAACATGATTGATGATGATATCATCGTTGATGATGATATCGTGAATATTAAGGAAGGCGTTCCTAAGGTGACTTATGAAGACGCATCAAATCCAAAAGAGCAGATTGAAGTTAGGACCAGATATGATAAGATTTCCAGGAAAATTACCATCGAAAATAAATTAAATAATGACCTAGAGTTGACTCTTGATTTTAAGCAAACTAAAGATGTAACTTTTGTTAAATCTGAGCCTGAACCTTCTGAAATTGAAGAACCGAACTATAAATATGATATAAAAATCCCTTCAGAATCGAAATCAAGCATAGTCTTAGAATTACAAGCTAAAATAGTATCCAGGATTACTAAAATTAAGCCAGAATATTTGAAACCACCAAAAGAATAAATCTAACTCTTTTTTTTTTAAAATTATATTCCAAAAGAAGGATTTTTTTCTATCATTATAAGACTTTAATAAAAAAATATTACTAATCTAATTAAAAAGTTAATTTAAGCAAGTTAAAGTGTGAGTAATTATGGGAAAACAAAATGAAATTACCAAGCCCTCGAATTTATTTAATGAGGACGGCTCTCTCGTGCAGAGAGGTTGGGCTCGAAAACCTATTTTAACGTATAATAAAGAGAATATTGGAAAAGGTTGGACGAGAATTAAAGAATGGGATCACTATTCCATTTTGAATAAGGAATTTGGTTTACAAGTTACCATAGGAGACATCGGATATTTAACTCAAATGAGTTACGTATGGTTAGATTTTACTAAAAAAATAAGGGAAGATAACTCGGAAATTAAGTTTTTTACAAAATCAAAACTCTTACCTTTAAGTTCATTAGAAGACAGCTTTATTGAATTTCCTTCAAAAAATTTTAAAGCTACAATCACTAAAAACAAAGATAAGCGAATCATTGAAATTGAGGATCCCTCCTTTTCTAATAAAGGAATAAGCGGCACCATTTCACTTCATGATAACCCTAACTGGGATAATACTGTCGTGGTCACGGGATATGAAGAGGACCCCCGTTTGTTTTACTATAATCATAAAATAAACATGATGCTGGCCACGGGAGAGATCAAAATAGGAGATGAGGTCTATTCATTTGAACCTGACACTTCATTTGGACTCATGGACTGGGGAAGAGGAATATGGCCACGAAAAACCCATTGGTTATGGGGCTCTGCGTGTGGAATGGTCGATGGAGTGCCTGTTGCTTTTAATATAGGGTATGGTTTCGGAGATTTATCCACTCATACAGAAAATATCATTTTTTATAATGGAAAAGCTCATAAGATCGATGAGGTAACCTTTCATCACGAGGATCGCGATCCTACTAAACCATGGAAATTCACCAGCAACGATGACAGGTTCAACATGGTTTTAGAGCCATTAATTCCTCA
>SDNN01000128.1 GCA_004524425.1 Promethearchaeota archaeon | reverse complement strand
TCTTCTTCTATTCCACATAATACTTGATATTTTTCAAAATTATCTTCTTCTGAATCTTTTAATTGTCGGTGAAATAGCATTAGACATCAATATTATGATGAAATTAATTAATTGTGATAATAAAGGAATATCTTATTATAAAATTGATCTCATTAAATTTTAGGGTACGACAATTTTGGGGATAAAGGAGTCAATGAAATCCCATTTTTTAAAAAAATAACTTTAAGATAAATCCAAGGGATAATCCCGGTATTTTTCAAGTGCTTCTCTAAATGCCAGCACGTTTTCCCAGGGCATGTTTAAAATAGTATGGCTAGGACCAGCAAAATAGCCACCACCATGACCAGCTGCCTTGATACATCTTTTGACCTCCTCTTCCACGTCTTTTGGTGTTCCAAAATTAAGTACATCAGAAGCATCCATTCCTCCAATGAAACAAACTTTATCTCCTAATGTTTCTTTCAAATGGTTTAAATCAACTCCTGCAGCAGGCTCTAAGGCTTCAATTCCGTTAAGTCCCGCATCAACCATATAAGGTAGGTTTTTGTCGATATATCCACATGAATGCTGCACGATTAACATTCCACTTTTTTTGCATGAGTGATATATTTTTTTATAATGGGGAAGGATAAACTGTTTAAAATTATCAATCGAGAAAATAGATCTCCCTTTATATCCCAAATCGTCATACATGAATACAATATCTACCCCTGCCTCGTGTAATCTTTTCACAATTTCAATATTAGTTTTTACATATTCAGCCATGACTTCATGGATAAAGCTTGGATTTTTTTTCATGTAATAGCGGGCTCTGGTGATTGTCATTCCTTCGAATAATGCTTCATGTGGTGCAATTGGTAAAGGGGCTATTGGATAAAAAAATGGAGCAAGAGCTTCTACAAAGCCTTCCCAAACCTTGGGGGCGTAATTAATCCGGTCATTTATTAATTCCGAAGGTTTTCCAAATTTATCCCAATAAGAATGTAAAATCTCGGGACTGGTAAAAAAACCATCTATGTACCAAGCGTAATCTAAACCCGTCTCAACTTGCTTTACATTCTTATAGATTTTTCCAGATATTGGATTGATGCGACAACCAGGAAATTCAGGTGGGGCTTCTTGTTGATGATATTTCAATTTTTCCCCGAAGGGATCAATAGCATGAGCATCTACGTTCCAAAACCTTTGTTCTGTTATAAAATATTTTACTTTAGTAAATTTACTCTGCACAATAGTTCGATATTTTTGTTTTTCATCAGATTGCAAATATTCTTGAAAAGATTCACTAGTTTTTTCAAAACCTTGAATGTGTATGGGTATCTTATCTGGTTCTCCATCTAGTTGAAGGGTCTTGAGAACACGTTCTCTTTTTGATAATGTCATGTTAATAAATCAGCATAAAAATTTTTTTCTATAGATATGGTAAAATTAAAATCTTTATGGCTCTTACGATAAATTTAGTGGATATTTTCTATACTTTTCAATTGCTGCTCGAAAAGCCAAAACATTTTCCCATGGCATGTTTAAGATATTGTGTGCTGGTCCTGCGAAATAGCCTCCTCCAGGGGCCGCAATTTTGATGCATCTTTTAACCTCCTCTTCTACATCTTTTGGAGTTCCAAAATTTAGAACTCTTGATGAATCCATTCCTCCTATTAAGCACAAGCGATCCCCTAAGGTTTTTTTTATATGGGTCAAATCAGAACCCGAAGCGGGCTCAAGTGATTGAATGGCATCTAACCCAGCATCTGCCATATCCGGTAGAAATTCATCAACTTTCCCGCAAGAATGTAGCACAAATAGCATTCCTCGTTTTTTACATGCTTGAAACATTTTTTTATAATAGGGGAGAAGAAATTCTCGTAAATTTTCAAGAGAAAAGATGGTTTGCCCTTTATAACCAAAATCATCTCCTAGAAATACAATATCAACACCCGCCTCTGCTAAGCGTTTTATGATTTCTATATTAACATTTGCATATTCAGAGACCACCTCATGGATAAACTTGGGTTTTTTGCGCATGTAATAATTCACTCGAGGAATCGTTATCCCTTCAAAGAGCGCTTCATGAGGTGAAATAGGCAACATTGCCATGGGGTAGAAATAAGGAGAAATAGCCTCCACGAAAGCTTCCCAAATCTGAGGAGAATAGTTAATTCGATCATTTATTAATTCTGTTGGTCTTCCATATTTATCCCAATAAGAATGTAAAATCTCAGGAGTCGTAAAATAACCATCGATATACCAGGAATAATCCAACCCAGTCTCCACTTGCTTAGTGTTCTTATATAATCTTCCAGTGAGGAGATCCAAGCGACAATCAGGAAACTCTGAAGGAGCTTTTCTGAGTTTTCGTCTAATTTTTGTATAATTTCCAAACGGATCAAGATTGTGCAAATCAGCATTCCAGAATCTTTGTTCAGCTATTAAGTACTTAACATTAGTAGCCTTACTTTGAACCAAACCATCGCATTTCCTTTTTTCTTCAGAATCTTGAAATTCCTGAAAGGATTTTGAAGTCCGCTCGAAACCCATGTTAAAAATGGGGACCTTGTCAGGTTCTCCATCAAGTTCAAGAGCTCTTAAAACTCTTTCTCTTTTTGATAATACCATTATTAATTATTTGCCTTGAGAATTTAAATAAATTATTTTATCAGTATTATTTTGAAGCAGTCAATATCCTATCAAGAAAAAGAAATAATTAAAAATAGTTTCGCATCTAATGTTATATAATAAAAAATAAAGTCTGATTTTATGGATTTTGAAACAATTACGGAACTCATTGTGGAATTAGAGCTGGATGATATATCATCTGCGATTAAAGAAGCTTTAGAAGAGGATGGTAAAGATCCATTTGAAATTCTAAATGCTCTCACGGCTGGAATGGACGAAATTGGACGTCGTTATGATGAAGAAATTTACTATTTAGCAGATTTAATGCTGGGAGCTGAAACCATGAAAGCAGGTCTGACCGTCTTAAAACCACACCTAACTGCTTCTGAAAGAGTCAAGGAAAAAGCGAAAGTGATCATTGCTACTGTGAAAGGAGATAATCATGACATTGGAAAAAATTTATTGGGGATACTCTTAATGAGCGCTGGTTTCGAGGTCATTGATTTGGGTAAAGACGTGAATGAAGATACCATAGTTAATAAAGTGCGAGAAACGGGAGCATCCATAGTAGCATTGAGCACGCTCCTAAGTATGACAGTTCCTTCAATAAAAAGCGTGCATGAAGCATTGAAAGAGGCAGGATTGCGCGATAAGGTAAAAATAATAGTAGGAGGAGCACCGCTCAACATGGATACTGCCAAACAATTCGGAGCGGATGATTTTGCTGAAGATTCGATTAAAGGAGTCGAACGTATTAAAAATTTAGCAGGAATTTAAGTTTAGATAATTTGAATATATCGCTTTTTAAATTAATTCAATTTCTTTACAAATTCTAGTTTTATTAAAAAATATTACTTAGATAGGACACATGAATAAGAAAGGTTTTTTAGATGACTCATTCATTGCTCAATTATCGAAACAAAAATGGGATGAGGAACGAGCGAATGAATGGTATGAAGCCCAACCTTGGTTTGTCGGCTGTAATTATATTCCAAGCACGGCAATAAATCAATTGGAAATGTTGCAAGAAAAAACATTTAATCCAAGTCGCATTGATGAAGAGCTTGGATGGGCAGAAGAGCTTGGATTTAATGCATTAAGAATTTTCCTGCATAATCTCTTATGGGAAGAAAATTCCACGAGCTTCAAGGAGCGAATCGAAAAATTACTTACAATATGCAAATCTCATCACATGAAAGTATTGTTTGTGTTATTTGACGAAATGTGGAACCAGAATCCTAAATTGGGGGATCAACCGGAACCAATCCCCGGCATACATAATTCAGGTTGGGTTGCCAGTCCTGGTAAGAAGAGAATGAGGAAAATCGAGGATTTTCCTATATTTCAAGATTATGTCCAAGGTGTTGTAAGTGCTTTCAAAAAAGATACGAGAATCTTGGGGTGGGACATATACAATGAACCGGGAAACATGGGGATAAATCAGAGATCTTTACCTTTAGTTGTTGCTGGGATTTCATGGGCAAGAGAAGTGGATCCATCGCAACCTATCACAGTAGGAGCATATTATTTTCCACATATTCCAGAGATAAATGAAATTTGCATCAATCATTCAGATATTATCAGCTTCCATGATTATTCTAAGCCTAAAATAACATTAAAAGTAATAGAAAACCTTAAGAAATATAATAGACCGCTTCTTTGCACTGAATATTTATCTCGCCCAGAAGGAAATAGGTTCGAGACTCAATTGCCCATTTTCAAGAAACATGGAATTGGAGCATTCAATTGGGGCCTAGTTGCGGGGAAAACTCAAACTATTTTTCCATGGGATTCAAAAAGGGATGGTCCAGAACCAGAAATATGGTTCCACGATATATTGCACGAAGACGGTAATCCATATTCTAAAGATGAAGTCGAATTCATTAAATCAATGCTGAAAAACGTTCAGAATTAGTAAAGTAAGGATATTTATGATTTTAAATAATCTAATAATTCCATTTTTATTTAAAAGTTTTCTAGCGTTAATTTAAAACGTTTTACATTATAAACCCTATCAAATCTAAAAATTTAGATTTAAAGTAAAAAAGGTGAGAGAAAATAAAAAAACAAAAAATCGTGTTGGTTGGCGCGGGTTCACTTGAATTTGGAATGGGAGAAGTAGGTGATATTTTAGAAACTGAAATCTTGGAAGGTAGCACTATTTGCCTCCATGATATACACGCAGAAAATCTGGAACTGGTACATAAAGCGACTGAGTCGGCTATAGAACAGAAAAAATTAAATTTTGCCTTAGAATCTACAACTGACCGTTCTGCTGCCTTAAAAGATGCTACTTTCATAATTAATTCCATAGAAATCGCTCCTCGTTTTGAATTATTGAATTTAGACTATACAATTCCTTTACAACATGGATGCAAGCAAGTTTCAGGTGAGAATGGCGGGCCAGGCGCTCTATTTCATTCATTAAGAGTTATTCCTCCGATTCTTGAAATATGCGAAGATGTTCAGAAAATATGTCCCGATGCATGGATTCTGAATTACTCAAATCCAGTAACTAGAATCAGCCAAGCGATCAAAAAAAAGTTCCCATCTCTTAAAGTTGTGGGATTATGTCATGAATATTATCATTTTTTACCAATATTATCCCAGATTTTAGGTAAACACCAATCAACATTTTATGCTAGAGGCTACGGATTAAATCATTTTGGAGTGCTCACAGAATGCAGTTATAAAGATACGGGGAATGATGCATATCCTGATATCAGAAAAAGAGGTCCAAATGTTCTTTATAACATAGAGGCTTATGACGGCTTTAAATTTATTGCATTCTTTCTGGAAAAATATGGATGGTTACCCTATACAACTGATAGCCATTACGGAGAATACATACCATGGTCTTGGGAAAAAGCAGATATTCCAGCTATACGCCGATTCTGGAAATCATACGGAATGCAAACCTCAATTCTATATGAAAAATACAAAAAGGGCATAATAAAAGGTAAAGGAGCAAGATTCGTGAAACCTAAAAATGAACCAGCGATTCCCATAATTGAAGGCATTTTAATGGATTCTAACTATGAAGAGCCCTCTGTAAATATTCCTAATGATGGCATAATAACAAACCTTCCTGAGGAGTTAATTGTAGAATGTCCCGCAATTATTAATAAGAATGGCATAAATGGCATTAAGCTTGGTGAATATCCAAAGGAATTGGTGGGTTATTTACGAACTCAAGCTTCGATAGTAGATCTTGTCTGCGAATGTATCTTTAAAAAGTCTAAGGATCTCGCTTTAAAAGCAATTGTCGCCGATCCCCTCATTTCGACTTATGGTCAAGCGGAAAAAATATTTAATGATTTATTAAAGATGGAAAAAAAGTATCTGCAAGTTAAACTGGAATAAAATAATATGAAGGAGCACCTCTTCTGTTTGAGAATAATCGAATACTGTTTTTTAAATAATATCAGAAATTAACATATTTTTTATAATCATCATACAGTAGATATAAAGGATCTTCATCCTCTTCGATTTCACTAAATCTCTTGACCTCCTTATAGAATTTATTATCGACATAATCATCATTGACCGTTGAGACTTCTCCAATCAAGATCTTTCCATATCCCTTTTTTCCCCAAAATCTATGGTATATATCAGAAGGCAAGTAAATTGAATCACCCGGCTCTAATTCAACTATTCCACCTGGATCGAATTTTTTTCTCACACCATCGATTGAAACGGTCACTTTTTCTTCTGTAAGTTCATCTTTTTCATTAGATTTGTATAATTCAACTTTTAAAATGCCTCCACCGCGATTGATAATGTCTTCCATTTTTGAATAATGATGGTGAAGGGGTGTAATTTGTCCTTCCTCGGTAATCAGTAATTTCTCACAGTAAGGCTTAGCATATTTTGACTTATCCTTAAAACTACCATTCCTTATTGTAAACATTAACAAACCTTTTTCATGAAAATTTCCACTGCCAAAATCAGTAATATCCCAACCTAATTGACAATCGACTATTTCTTTTATTTCCTCCCCTTTATTCTTCCAATCCTCAATTGTCCAATAGGCAAATTTGGGCAGATAAAACTTCTGATCCTTGAGGAAATCGACCGTGTCCCTCATAATTTGATTAATTTCAGACCTCTTCATTAGAAAACACTTTTTTAAGCTCTTAATTTAAATTAAATTTATATTATTTTATTATTGTGTATTGAAACTTTATAGATGAATAAATTTAATGAAAATTTTATTTAAATCTTGAGATAGAAATTTAAAACAATACCATACTATAATGTTTAAGAAGTGCTGTATGTTGTTTAAAAAAAAACTATTTGATCATGAAAAGCAAGTTAAAATTGACTGAAAAAATTGAAGAACAAGTTATATCCTTTCTCAAAGAGCGAGGTGCTAAAAAAATATCTATTTTTGGCTCTTATGTAAGAGGAGAAGCTACTCCTAAGAGTGATCTAGACATTATCGTTTAGTTTAATCAAATCATAAGTCTCTTAGACTTAGTTGGATTTGAGCTTGATTTGTCTAACTTGTTAGGTATCAAAGTTGAGTTATTAACAAAAAAATCTATTAGTCCATATATCATTGATGATGTATTAGCAGAAGCAAAAGTGATTTATGGTTGATAAAAAACTACTTACTTTTTTTTATTAAATTTTTAGATATTTCTCATAATCATCATATAATAAATATAAGAGCTCTTCATCTTCGTGTATCTCCCCAAATCTCTTGACCTCATCAATGAATTTATTATCACCATAGTCATCATTCACGCTTGAGACTTCTCCAATGAGCACTTTCCCGCCTCCTTCCTTCACCCAGAATTTATGATAATGTTTTGGAGTTAACGTGATGGAATCTCCCGGTTCAAGCTCAACTGCAGTGCCAGCTCTAAACGTCTTTCTAATGCCATCCATCAAAATGCTTACTGGTTCGTCGTTTTTCTGGTCGTTTTCAGATACATTGAATAATTGAATCATGAGGATCCCTCCCCCGCGATTAATGATATCTTCAGTTTTGCTATAATGATGATGGGTCGGAACTACTTGTCCCTCCTCCATTATTAACACCTTTTCGCAATAGTTTTTTCCCCCTTTAGCTAAATCTTTCATATTTCCATTTCTGATTGTAAAATGAATTAAACCGATCTTTGAGAAATCCCCGCTCCCATAATCAGTTATGTCCCATCCTAGTTGATTATCGATTATCTCTCTTATCTCTCCTCCCTTACTTTTCCAATCTTCAACCGTCCAATAGGCAAATTTGGGCAGATAAAACTTCTGCTCATTGAGGAAATCGACTGTTTCCCTTATTATTCTATTAATTTCTGATCTCTTCATGAGTTCTACCATTCAATAATTATCTAAAATTTTTTTATATCGTACTTATTTATATTTGGTTAAATTTTTATTATCTTTTTACTCTTTTTCTAATTACATTATTTAAATTTACAAATGAAGTAAAAAAAATTATAAATACAAGAATCAAAATATATTAGAAAAATACAGAAGGATTTGATTGAATACTTCTTAATTATCTTAGAAAGGGAGATTAATTCTTGAAAAATTATTTAGCATTCGATCTTGGTGCGAGCTCCGGAAGGGCAATAGTGGGAAAAATTGATAATGGAATCTTAAAACTAGATGAGATATATCGTTTTTCTAATGGAGGAGTGC
>SDNN01000127.1 GCA_004524425.1 Promethearchaeota archaeon | reverse complement strand
ATAAAGAGTCCACAATCACCACTTAAACGCCAAATATCTGTAATCTCTTCAATCTTACTTAATTCTTTCAATATAGATTTGATTTCCTTGAAATCAGGCTCAATTTTGACGGTTGCTCGAGTCTTTGGCTTCGAATCTATATTATATTCAATAGTGTATTTTTTTATAACTCCCTCATCCTCTAAATTTCGTACTCGTCGTCTTACCGTTGCTTCTGTCTTGCCAACAACCGACGCGATATCGTTAAATGATTTTCGCCCATCTGCTTTTAATTCTTCCAATATTTTTAAATCAATAGAATCCACTTCTCATAACCTTAATATAATTTTTTTATTTGTGAAAATCTACTTTTCTATATACATATTGTGCAAAACAATAATTAAAATTTTCGAAATGTGAAATAAATTTTATATTTATTTTGAAAAATGTTAGATTTTCAAAATTTTGTCGAGAAACCAAAAAAAAAAGACTAAAACCCCCTATACTCTATTTTCAAATTAATATTTATCTTAACTTTCGATTTTAAACTCAAGCATCATATATTATCTTTGAGTCATATCTTTATCATAATCTAAATAATTATTAATAAATTAGTGATTAGGAGTATATAAGAATGAACGATTTTTTTCTCGGAATTGATTGCTCAACTCAGAGTATGAAGGGAATACTCCTTGATTGGCCATCATTAACTCTACAGAATAAAATCATTATTAATTATGACAAAGATTTATCTCATTATGGGACTCAAAATGGGGTCTATATTTCAAAAGATGGAAAAAAAGTTCATTCTAATCCTTTACTATGGGTAGAAGCATTAGATCTCTTACTTGAGAAGCTTCATAATGGAAACATTCCGTTACATACAATTAAAGCGTTAAGTGGCTCAGCTCAACAGCATGGAACCGTCTATTTAAACGATAAATTCGTTAGCATGTTAAGCAATCTTAATCCAAATAAATCTTTAACATTACAATTGAATGGAGTTTTCTCGAGAGAAATAAGTCCTGTATGGATGGATTCAAGTACTTCAAAGCAATGCCAAGAAATCCGAGATGCATTAGGAGGATCAGAGTCAACCATACGACGAACGGGATCAAACACATTTGAAAGATTTTCAGGACCTCAGATTAGAAAATTTTACCAAGATACTCCTAAAAAATATGAAGATACCGCGATAATTCATCTTATTAGTTCATTTTTATCTTCTTTATTTTTAGGAAAATCTTCTCCGATAGATTATGGAGATGGATCTGGAATGAATTTAATGAATATTACTAATAAGTGCTGGGACGAAAAGGCTATTAAAGCAACTGCTCCTCACCTTATACAAAAATTGCCTAAATTAGTAGAATCCGATACTATAATTGGAAATATTGCTCCTTATTATGTTAAACGGTATGGTTTCTCTCCTGAAACTAAATTATTACCGTGGTCCGGGGATAACCCTAATAGTCTCATTGGAGTTGGTTTGGTAGAGCCAGGACAAGTAGCTGTCAGCCTTGGAACAAGCGATACCTACTTTACTCCTTTACAACAATTATTTTTAGATTTAAGTGGTCAAAGTCATGTGTTTGGAGCCCCTAATGGGAATTATATGGCATTAATTTGTTTTAAAAATGGTTCTTTGGCTCGAGAATCCATTAAAAACCATTTTAACCTTACTTGGAATGAATTTTCTAATATCCTGAAACTAACACCACCAGGAAATTTAGGTAGAATTATGCTTCCCTATTTTTATCCGGAAATTGTTCCATTAGTTTTAGCGCCCAGAGTGTATCGTTTTGGTTTCGAAGAGTATGATATGAACGCCAATGTGCGTGGAATTATTGAAGCACAATGTTTAGCTATTAGAATTCATTCGCAATGGATAAACAAAGCTCCAGTAGAAATAATTGCTACTGGTGGAGGGTCAGAAAACCGAGAAATATTACAAGTCCTTTCAGATGTTTTTCAAACCCCAGTAAAAATACTAAATGTTCTTGATTCCGCTGCTTTAGGTGCTGCATTACGATCTATACAATCATTTAAAGCTTATAATGGTGAAAAGCTTCAATGGTCAGAATTAATACAGTTATGTAAAGATCTTCAACCTATTGAAATCTTAACTCCACGAGAGGATAATAAGATATTATATGATCAAATGATGGAAATTTACCAGAGTTACGAACAATTTATATTACAAAATGGAAAAGATCCGGATAAGAAACGGCTCAAATTTAAAGAAAAATACTTTTAATAAAATATAATTAATGCAATTTCCTTTTAATATTCTATGTCAGATGATAATCGCACAATATCTCTTAAAAAATCCAAAATCTTTATCATTTTAGTATTAATAGTTGCCACTGCGGGTGTTGCTCTGATAATTATCTTTGCCCTAAATCAAATGGCAAACGGTACTATTCCAGATGGCGGAGGATGAGGATGTATTGGACTTTTAAAAATCACTAGCCAAATATTAAGGACAATCGGATGAAGCTTGAGAAAAAATAATTGTCTCAAGATGACGCTCCCTCTGCTAGGGAGATTTGTCGTTAGAAATTTAAAAAATAGAAAAAAAGAAAAATTTTCTTTCGCGTAGGTGATAATAAGCGAGCGATAATTATTTCGTCGGGATTAGGACTAATTATATTAGTCTTATTTATGATTCCCAGTAACGAGGATCGTATTATTTTGTTAAATTAGCAATTAAATAGTTTTAGTTTGTTTCAATCTTTTTAAGAATACCTTACTAGTTTCTAATAATAGATTTTCAATCAAACAATAAATCTTTATTTTAGAAAAATAGTAGTATTTGAGTTCCATGTACATTTATTACTTAATTAGTTAACCAATGACTAACAATTAATAGGATGCTGAATAATATATTTACATATATAAAAAATTCTCATATATGCCCAAAATCTCTTAATTAAACGATATAAAATTATGGTGTTCGGTCATGTCAAAAGAAATTCCAGAAAATGTAAAAGAGGCACTAAGAAACATAGGACTTACAGATTATGAAATTGCTATTTATCTCACACTTACTGTAAAAGGACCTATGGATGCGCGAGAGCTTTCAGAAGCTTCTGGAGTCCCTTACTCGCGGATATATAATATTTTAACTCAACTAGAGAAAGAAAAGAAGTTTCTCGTGCGTGAAGAGGAAAGCAGACCGAGTAGATATTTTGCTAAAAGTCCAGATGAGGCATTAATCATCGCAAAAAAGCAATATAATGACAGTTTTGATGCCCATTCTAAAACTATTATAAATACATTAACTCCAATATATCAATCCCATGATACTCCTATCAAAATCGCGCTTTATATTCATCGTGGTAGAAATATATGTATTACCAAAAGTTTATCTTTAATAGAGCAAGCGAAAACAGCTCTATATGTTGTGGCTTCTGATTTTGAATTCCTTGAGATCTTTTATGAGGATATTAAAAAGGCTCGAGCACGAGGAGTCACTGATATTCGCATACTCGTTGAAGAGGAAGCTTTTGAAGATAAAGAATTTAAGGAGCTCTTAGCCAAATATGCGAAAATTTCCGTTATTCGCTTCCGGGATCAGGTTTTTGGGAACTGCGCCGTAATTGACGAAGGAGAGGATGCGTTCATTATCTTAACGCAGAAATTTTTTAAAAAATTATCTTACTTCGGAGTAGTCACTGATCATATTGCGTTTGGACCTGCAGCAAACTATTATTTTAGCTATTTATATGATACTGCAGATGAATATGAAAAATAAAATATATCACTTCGCATGGTATTTTCGAGCATTTTCTCAGCTTATGCACTAATAGATGAATAAATTCATCTAAATTTCAACTTTCTTAAAGAGGATTTATCTTGAGTATCAAAAAGTATATAAAAATTGGAACGATCGGATGCGGCGCTATAGCGAGTGAGTTTAAAGCATTTTTTAAAATGATAAAGAATGCTAAGTTTGTGGCTGCTGTAGATAAAGAGTATAAAAGAGCACGAAGAATTTCTGGAAAAGAACATTCTTACACTGATGTGAATGAAATGTTGGAAAAAGAGGAGGTTGACGTAATATATATTGCAACTCCTCATTATCTCCATAAAGATCATATTAAATTGGCATTTGAGCATGGTAAACACGTATTCTGTGAAAAGCCAGTTGGAGCATCGGTTCAAGATGCTCGTGAAATTTATAGGATGACTCGAAAATATCCTCATCTAAAACTCGGGTTTAATTATCAATATCGATATGATCAAAATTGTTATGAATTAGTGAGCGGTCTAAAAGAGGAGATCTTAGGTGATATATATTATGCTAATTGTAATGCATATTTTAGTAGAGATTACTCCTATTATAAGGAAGGTAATTGGAGAGGCTCTAAAGAATTCGCTGGAGGAGGTACAATTCTCTCACAAGCCTCACATGTTCTTGATATCCTAATTTGGGCATTTGGTCAACCAAAAACAGTTATGGGTCAAATAAAAACAGTAAAATTCACAAATACAGAGGTTGAAGATCTGGGCTTTGGAATTATTGAATTTGAGAATGGAATCCTAGCACAAATTAATAGTTCAATGTTAGTTGAGCCACCAATTGAGGTTACAAAAGCTCTTTCAGAACTTATAGTTTTCGGTGAATATGGAAGGGCAATTTGTAGATTAGCAGCGCATTCTTCCCTACAATGGTATGGAATTGAAAATTATTCATGTAAAGAAAAACTGTGCTACAATCCTTATACTGCAGGAAGTGTAGAAGCGTTTGCAGATTGGATTTTATTTGAAAGGCCCTATCTAAATACAATAGAAGAGAGCTCTAAAGTTTTATGTCTTATTGATGCATTATATAAATCCTCTGAAACAGGTAAAAAAGAAAAAGTAGAAAAATTCCCTTAAGAATTATTAACCACTAATTTTCTTGAAAACTTGTAAGAAATTCTCGCCAGCGATCTTCCTTATCTCTGTATCGCTATATCCCCTTGAAATTAACCCTTTAATTAGGTTAGGAAACTTTCCATAATTTTCGAAATCTTGCATTTTATCCGTAAAGGTTGCTCGGTGTTCTTGACGAAAACCTAAAATGCCAATCAATTCATCAATTTTTTTAGCCAGATTATCCGGTACGGAATAACCATAATAATCAGTGCCTATACCTACATGTTCAATTCCAACCAAATTTATAATATAGTCAATATGATCTAACCAATCATCAATTGTAGTTTTCATATTGGTAGTTAAGAAACCTGGAACAGTCAAAACCCCGATATATCCTCCCTTATCGGCGATCGTTCTGAGTAAGTCATCAGATTTAGCTCTATCATGCTTAAAAACACTATCTGCTAAGGTATGGGATGCAACGATTGGCCCAGAAGAGTGAACTGCAGCATCCATTGAGGTTTGAGCCCCACAATGAGAAATATCCACAATTCCCCCCAGCTCGTTTATCTTTTCTACAACTTGCCGTCCAAATTCCGTCAGCCCCTTATCTCTTCTTGCTGTACAACCAGTACCTATGGTATTTTTGCTATTATAGGTCAATTGCATTACTCGGATACCCAAATAGTAAAATTCCTCTAAAAGATCAATATCTGTTCCAATAAATCCACAATCTTGAAGGTTGTAAATAATTCCAACTTTTCTTAGATCTTTAGCCTGTTTAATGTCGTCTGCCTTAACAACTTTGACGAAAAATTCGGATCTATTATCAATAAGATAAGTCAAAAATGCTAGATTATGCCTAACTCCTTCTAAGGAATATGGTCTCTCATGAATGGGGCCAACGGTCCAACTTACACAGTCAACCCCTGATTTTTTCCAAGCTGTTTTCAATTTCTCAAAGTAATCATTATCAGAAACAGCAGTTTTAGAAAAATCTCCAATTAATTCTTGTACAATCTTAAATGGACTTTGATCTAATGCGAGTAATTCATCAGTTTTTTTAATAAATGGGTCAGTCCATAAGATAGGACCGTGGCTAAGAGTATCGATTATGGTACCTTTCTCAATTAAATTTCTTGCTCTTTCTTCTAAATCACTCATGTCTAATATCCTTTAGTTTAATAATTAACAAATAAAAGGAGAAATAGAATTTAAAGTTAAAACTTATAAATAATTGACTACCACGATATATTAATCGCGTTTTCAGGGCAAACCTCAACACATTTAAAGCAGCGAGAGCATAATGAGCCCCAAATAGGAGTTATACGCCAATCCTGGGGATCATAGGGATCTTCTTGTTGATCTTCCGTTCCAATGGTCGGATGCATCACAAATACAGCTGGATCACACGATCTCATACATAACCCACAATCTCTGGGATCAATCTTTCCTTTTTCGCCACAAAGCGAATAATCAATCTTTATTTTAGTCCGTTTCCTTTTCTTACTTCGACTCATATCATCACCTAATAGGTTCCATCAAATCCGGGAAAATCCTCCCTTGGAATTAATTTAAGAGCATCATGATTGCATGCGTGACGACATACTCCGCATCCAAAGCATTTATCATAATCAATTATCACCCTGCCCATTGACGGTATAAACCGAATCGCATTCATTTGACAAGTTGCAACGCATTGCTTACAGCCTTGACATTTATCTTGATCAAGTTGGATAATATATTCTGCTTTATACATTACATGAAGATCGAAATTATTTCTAAGTGTGAATCCTCCGCATTCAGGACTTTCGCAAGAGCAGATTGCGTTGATATATGGAACTGGTTGGAACCATACAGAAGATATATATCCTTTCTTGTTAAACTCTTCTAATTTTTCCATGGCAGTTTCGCGATCGATTCTTACAGTTCTTTCTTTTGGAATAAATCGCGGCAATTTTTCAATGACTTCAGATAATATTCCAAAATTGATACAGACTGCTTCCTTCTCCTTTCTTTGCATCCAACGACACATACAATAATTGCAAATAATTGGTTCGTCGGCTAATTGAGACATAATGATCTTTGCATCCTCTAACGGTATAACTTGACCAAAATGACCGTCCGCATTTTTAGGATTTCGGTTTTCCTTTTCACTATGAATCATAGCTTCAGCCTTTGAGCGAAGGATTCTTCCAATGATCGGCATCTTTAACTTATACCCTAAATCTTTGGATGAAAATCCAGAGATTTTCCGGATATATATCTGTTCAAAATTCATCCATTGCTCTGTCAAATATTCTCGCATGTCTTCTTCGGTTGAAATCTGATCCGCGTGATAGTTCTTGGAATTCATGTACCATTTCTTTCCTGCACCATGTTTAGTGCACCATTGACACACTAACTAATACACCCTTTTCCTAATTCTTAATTAATATTTGTTTTGATAATAATTTAAATATATAGATTTACTATGTTTAGCTTTTAAACTTTTCAATATAAATAATTAATGTACGATTGGGAACAATCCAAAAATTTCGCAATTCTTAAAATTCAATTTTTCTTTTGATACTTTAGTTAATGAGGTTTAATTAAGCTTGAATGAAACGTACCGTAAGAAAATTTTAATATCTCTAATACTAGTCCTCCTTCTAATCACCCCATTATCACTTATTTTAATGTTGACTCAAGTCCCAAATTCTGGTCCTAATGTGACAATAGTTGGGGGGACTCTTAGCGAGGATACTACTTGGCAAGGATTTATTCACGTAGAAGATAGTGTGATAGTTCCAGAAAACATAACCCTGACCATATTACCCGATACTTTTGTAGAATTCCAACATTATAGGGGGTATAAGGGAGGAATTAGAAAGAGTCTTTCCTCGGCCGGTGGAGATATAATAGCAATTGGGACTCCCGAAAAACAAATTTGGTTTACATCAGATGCGGAAGACCCCATCAATGGCGACTGGGGCGGTATATACTGTACCGATACTAACGCATCAGTATTTATGTATGCTATTATCGAATTTGCTTTCATTGGAATCGAATCTGGAGGGTCTACACTAAATATATCGCATACAATTATCAGGTGGATTCACGCAGAAGGCGTCTATTCTTCCAGATCTAATTTAATAATTGATTCTTGCTTAATTTATGATAATGGATATCATGATCTCTCCTTAGAAGACTTCAACCCAAATATCTCAGTTCGTTACAATATCTTTAATGGTGGAAATACTGCGATTTATTCGGAGGCTACTAATGTGGATATACTAGGGAATTATTTTTTCAATTACACAGGCACTGCTGTGAGTGGAAATCTTTATTCAAATCTTACAATCATTGAAAATAAGTTTAAAGATGTAGGCGCTCAAATCATCTTGGGACCCACTACAACAAATACTACTTCTGGAAATGATTTGCTGGGTAATGGAACTGTTCCAATCCCT
>SDNN01000126.1 GCA_004524425.1 Promethearchaeota archaeon | reverse complement strand
GTATTTTTTTTCTTTTAAGTTTTATATAGCTAAGGTTAATACTATAAGCTAAATAAATACCCGCTTAAACCATCTAATTTTTTAAATAAGCGTAATTTTAATATAGAAAACCATTATTTCGATTTTATTTAGAAATAATAAGATTTTTTACTACTCATGGGCTTTCAGAAGATTACTCTCAAGAAGAATTAGTAAAATTGGCTGAAAAAAACATTAATAAAATTAATAAGATATTGAAAAAAGGATGAGATGTGATATTGAAAACCAATCTAGTCAAGCGTGGAGATATCTTGGAGATCTATGTTGATGGAGCTTCCAGGTGAAATCCCGGACCTGCTGCTTGGGCATTTGTTTTTGTAAAGGATGATCAAATAATCCATCAAAAAAGCGGCTATCTTGGACATGCTACTAACAACACTGCTGAATATAAATCAATCATTAATGCTTTAAAGGAGGCTGAAAAATTTACGCGATGGCAAGTTAAGATTCATTCAGATAGTCAATTAGCAGTCAGGCAAATTAACAAGAAATATAGAATTAAAAAAGCTCATCTATCAGAATTATGCGAAAAAATCTATACTCTAAGGAGTAAATTTGAGCTTGTCGAGTTTTTTCACGTGCCCCGTAATAATCTATACATTCAAGCTTGTGATGCTCTATGCAATGAGTCTTTAGATCAGAAGGGATTTTAGATTTTTCCAGTGATTTATAGTATGATTTCGAATTGATCAAATGTGAATTATGATGGAATTTTAGCGATCGGCTAAAGGATGGCTAAAAGATTGAATAACATCAATTTAAAAATTTATGAAAAGCAATTCATAATAAATGAAGAGAATATTGAAAAATTTATGATTATTTCTGAGAAGCTTCCTTTTTTTGTTCTTCAATTGCCTTAATAATTATTTTCTTAAAATCTTGAAAATTAGAATGATCAAAACTTTCTGAAAGAACTCCTTCAACCCAACTAATTTCCATAGGGTCTGGTCTTAACCAAAGCCGAATCCATTCAATATTATGTACAAATTCAACGATATCCAATATTGCTCGTTCAATATACGTAATTTCATCTTTCACTTTAATATCATTAATATTCTTAATTTCTGGTATATAAGAAGAGTGTATAATCTTATGTCTTCTTTGAATATATCCATGAGATTCGTTTGTGAAAATTTTTTCCCATATTTTTCTATTTAATTCAGGTAAATTTATACCTAATAGCTTAAACGCAATATTACATTTCTTTTTTTGTTGTATATCCATTCTCTCAGGTGTTAACTCTGAAAAAGGAAATTCTAATGTGTTAAATTTTTCAAGTCTTTTAAAAAACTTTTTCTCAATATTAAATTCTTTAATAAATCTATGTAAATGGTTTTTATTCATAAAGGATATATTAATACCCTTTGCTAAAAATCGAAAGGTACTGATTAAATAATTCTCTAGAGCATTTATCAAAAAGAGTAAACTGGTGTCGTAATATAAAGCATTTTGATAACTCACAAGATCTTCGGGAGTCTTTATTTTTATTAGTTTAGTATAAAAAGTCATTACTCTATTAATTCCATAAGTAAAATTTAAAAAATGGGGAGAAATCCAAAAAGGACTATAAAAAGATTCTACAATTCTATGAATACTTCCTTTTTGCGTATAGCCCTTTTTTTTTACAAATTTACCTCCAATATTTTCTGCATAAAAATCTAACTTCTTTTTTTCTTTTTCAACACGCTGTTCCATTTTAAATAAATAAAATTTTCTTAATTTATCCCATAATTTTTTTTCATTGTCAATCATTTTCTTGTTTTTAAATTTTTCATTTAAATGATTTTTTATAATTTTATATTCTAATTAATGCAATTAAAAAGATAGGGTATAAGATAATTTTTAAAATAATATAATTAAATCATAACGAGAAGAGCTAAAATTTGAAATAAGTAAAATCACAAATTAAAAATAAACCATTAAGACAAATTATTTTCTAAAGATACAAATAAATCGAATATAATCAAACCGCAATAGAACCCCAGAAATGTTAATGATTTATAGGTAGAATATTCCAGATAGGATCTATCCTTCTGTTGAGCGTGCTTGCCTAATTCTTCAATACCTTCCCAGCCATAATGCGATAAAAATCCCTTTAAATCATAGAAATACACTCTCTCATTTTTAAAATGCCGGCAAATATCGAAATCCATGAAATATTGTTCATCCTTGATGTAGCTCGTATCTTTAAATTCGCGCTTGAAATTTCCCATGAAAATATAGTGTTGTCTCGCGAGATCATCTTCGGAGTCTTCTTCTAAAGCAACGTTTTGGAAAAAAGAGAGCTCAGACGTGGTGAACTTAGTACCTTCGATGACCGCACCATGAAATATTGGCAAGGCTTTCATGGCAAATTCTGAAGGTTTATCATCCGTCTCATCCCATTGAAACCTGTTAGTTCTATAGAGCATAGTAATGGTATAATCCCACTTTATGGGTAAGGAATGTACGTTTCTCAAGAATAAAGATGCATCCCCATCTTGATCAAAATTATCAAGAAATCGAGAGCCCTGAATCATTCCACATTCTTTTCCATCATTTTTAATTGAATCAGTAAGCTCTTTTAATGCTTCAGTTGCTTCGTGTATTTCCTTCCACGTCGGATAATTTACATATCCATATTCCAAAAGTTCCATTAGCTCATCATTGTGAACGTGTTCTGAGGTTTTTTTCGGAGGCTCGGCATCAACGGAGAAGGATTTTACATGCGGGCTTGCCATTATGCCCTCACTCTCGAACCATTGGCTTATATTATGGTAAATGGCATTAGATTCTTTTATGTTATCAATATGCATGAAGAACTCACTATTACCTCCCATCACGAAGTGAAGGTTAATGTCATGAGCGATGATGCGCTTGTAGGACTCCATGTATTCAACATTTCCCACATCCTTTTCTCGTATTGTCGGCATGAAGCCTATATCATATTTCCTACACATTTCTAAAATTTCTGGATCATCAGGTAATTGATTTGATCCCGCCCAAAAGATGAGTTCGGGCTTGGTTTTCGGCTTGATCTCGATCGTGCGCGGTGCTAAGGTGATCAATAATAGACTTCCATTAAACATGAAAAAAATGAAAAATAACATCGTCAAACTCTTTAATTTCATGCGAGCCTTGATACTCGGTTTCGTTCGAATGAACAGCAATATCTTGATGATATAATAGATCAAGGAAATGCTCAGCAGTGCTTTCAGCGTGATCAATGATGGGAACTTGATCGATACCAATATCAATAATCCGGTGAGTATAATCGCGAATAGTAGGGAGGTGGCAATCTTCATGAATTTTAAGAGGGAAGATTTAGTCGATTTGAAGGTGGTAGAGACAAAAAATAGCCAAGTACTAATCACTAAAATCTGTAAGATCCACGTTTCATGAAATAAAAAGCCAGTCTTCATATACAAAAAGAAGAGAATGCTTTCGAGAACAATGAATATCATGGTGCTACCTAACAAGTGATATGATATGGCTAATCTTCTTAAAAATTTAGAATGCTTGAGGAACAATTCTTTCAAGGATGCTTTCCTTGAGACAAAGATTATCCCTGATTCGACTTGATCTTGACGACTTGAATCAACCTTTTCAGACACAAAAAGTTTTTCAGTAACCAAGTTCCTTCACCTGAAAATTAGGAAAAAAAAAGGTTTGATAATGAAATACTCAACTCTAACATGATCAGCAAGCACCCAAGAAAAACCAAAATCAAACCAAGACTGAGAATAAATTTTCCTTTCTTCGTATCATCAGAAAGCCAGGATTTGATGAACTTGTAGGTTCCAAGAACCGCCATGATGCTGCCAATGATGAGATATCCCGGTATTAAAATGATCTTGAAAAAGAATAATGGCACGAATAACAAGATAACTAAAGAAGTCCACGCAATTTCTCTTTTATTTTCATTGATCATTTTGAATATTTTCTGTTTTGAGATGAAAGATGTTTTGCTTTTCCGCTTTTGAGATGGTAAGTCATAATTGGCTTGACCAGAGGATTGAATCGAGTGAATGGAATCAAGTTTAGGATTTCCTTGATCCTTATGATTCATGAGAACTTGCTCCTCATTCTCTTCAAAAAAGAAATTAGTATTATTTCCAATACATCTGGAAGGTTGTGGTGTCATTTCCTGTTGATCGTGAGGGTTCGTGACGACCTTATCCATCTTCTGCTGTCTAAAAAACGTCTTGAGTCTGGGTCTGACCTTTCGATAGATGAGCAATGAACTACTCAATATCAAGAATATTCCTAGTAGGAATAAGAACAGATCTATATAGATCTCAAATGGATTTTCTTGGTCTCTCTCATCACCATCCGATTTCGAATCCTCTTCGTCCTTTTCAACTTGCGGAATATCTTCTCCGGGGGGAGTGTATTCTTCTAATAGCATCCCATTAGGATGGAACAGGTCTTCTAAGAAAATGTGAAACTCATACGATGCATTCTCTACACATTCGTACGTCAAATTAAAAAGAGAATATTCCGCAAAATGGTGAAGAGTAAAATTCTTCGACTCCAAAAACGTTCCATTTCTGCTAATATTAGCGTAGACTCTTGCCTTGCTCACAAATTCTGGACCATAACAAAATCTATAGGAGATATTATACTTAAAGTTGATTTTATTGTGATCTTGCGTGATGTTACCATTCTTGTTTAGATCATAGGTTGTTCTTATGGATATGGATTTTTCATAAAAGACTCTATCTCTATAATTTACGGTCAAAATCCCATTAAAGAAAGGAGTAAGATCGAAACGTATCGGTACTCTAAAAATAACCACGTAGGTGCCATCAACTTGTGCAACAAGGGGATAGGTTGTGCTCCATTGAAGATTAACATCAAGATCGTGAGTATGATTAATGAAAATCAAGTTGCTAAATGATACTTTAATGGTAAGGATACTTCCTAAATAAATGGTTGAAGGATGCTGGCAGTCGATCTGAAAATGATCATTCATTGCCATGTCACACACCCATAGAAAAATCTCTTGATTTATTGTACGGGATTTTGTATCTTGATAAAAATCACAGAATTCAGGTGAATATAAATCTTGGACCAAGTTACTTGTCATTTCAAGATCAAAATCCAAGGATATTCCTATCATTTTAGAAATCTTAAAAGAATAATACACGTTCTTTAGATTTGAATAGTTTAAATTTTGATGAAGGTAATTCCGAATTTTAGATTTATCTAAATCATAGAGGTTTAATGCTTTTAAAATATAGATGATATAATAAGTGTTCTGGATAATATCTTCAGTACTACAAGGAAATTCAGGATCATAATGAATGGTCGAGTCCGTTTGAACGAGGTTTTGCTTAAGATAATGATAAAATTCCTCTCTATTGAAAGCTAGATGATTAATCGTGTTCAAATTCAAAGCACCCACCAATATCTCAAGACACTTCACGGCAAAATATGAATTTTCGAGAAAGATTTTCCTATCCTTAAAGGTAGCATCAAGATGATCATGTTTTAATGACGGTAAGAACCCCCCCGAATTTATGGCATTGATATCTATGAATTGAGACGCAATGATATCATTCAAGACTTCATGTAGATCATGATGATTCTTAAATTCATGCAATTTGTGGATCTCTCTCAGTGAATCTAGGGCATAATACGTGTATTCATGAGAATAAAGCTCACCGGTTCCAAAAAACAATTCCTTGCGAGAGTTCCTATAATATTCAATCGGTTGTGAGCGGAATCCTGCTTGAAATCCTAAATCATGGTGAGCAATCATGCCTTTACATCCCACGAAAGAATGAGTATTGCTCGTGGAGAAATAACAGGATTCAATCAATTCAAAAAGCATTTGCGGATCTAAATCGGACAAGCGATCGTACAATTCAAAGGAGTTCACCACACTATAAATGAGATTTAATGAAGTATAATCCATTGAGAGCAAGGAATATCCGCCATCTGATTGCTTGTAATATTCTAGCGCACTGGCAATTTGGCTCTTCTCTGAAGGACTGAGTATAGAAATCTGACCCGACTCATGTAGGGCCCTGATGACTTGAAAACTTTCGATTAATTCATGATAGTGAAATTCCCTTGCATTATTCCAGATACCCCACGAATTTCGATTATTGAGGATAAAATTGATTACTCCATTCCGATCCATGCCAGAATAACCTGATACTTCTGAAAGATAAAGTCCTAAAGCTGTTGCCACGGTGCTCGTGTAATTCAATGAAGAATGGAAATTGTTTTTGGACATTACAAAAAATGCATCGATACCATTGTATATATTATCTAAGAACTGTCGAAACTCATCCATCTGGATGGATTGTTCAAAACCAAGCATCTTTAGCCCTTGGATGCAGTAATAAGACGATAATAAATTGGCCTTATGATAGTTTAGAGGGGTGTCTTCCATAAAATTGTTGTAAAACCCTCCTGTACCTGGAGATTGCAAGTTGTTGAGAAAATTCACGACCTCGTTTACGTTTCCTGGAGAGGCCCCCAATTTCTCCAAGGTTAAAATTGCATGATAAGTATTATCCGCTGTTGCAACTCTGAAAAACGAGTGAAGCTCAGGGGTGTATGGTTGTCCGATGTATCCACCTGTCTCGGGATTATAGCAACTTTCAATGAAATTAATTGATTGCTGCACGTCTATTAAATCTAATCGGTTTAAAATGTCTAAGGAAAGAATGGCCTGACAATTAATTTCCAACATAGAAATATAATCATCCATCTTCGAAAAATAGGTCAAATCAGCATCCAAGTAACGTATAGCATAAGCATCCACGAATGCATGAGCTGATTCATTATAATGAGACATTATATAACTTATCATGCTTGAATCATCAATTTCGTCTAATTTTCCTGTTGCCTCCAGCGTATATAATGCGAAATATGTGGCTTGAAGGGAAGGCTCATGCACCTGTGAAAAATAACCCAAATTTTCGAATTGATTGACTTTAGTGGTGAATAATTGTTCGATATTATCATAATTTCTTTCTGAGGAGATTTTCGGTTGGTGCAATGGATTTTTCAAACCCTCATCATTAGTGGTTTCTTCCTTCTTCATTGTCTCTTTTTCTGAAGCGTCAAGAGCATTAAAATTCACAAAGCTCATTACAATTACAACAATTATGACAATGCCAACAACGAACGATTTTTTAGTTCGCCTCATTTTTCCTTTACTTTTTTTAATGATTTGATTAAAGTCTTTTTGAGCTGGTTTTATTTAAAAAAAAAAAGGGAGTTTGACATTCAAGTATAAAAGAGAGATTGTAGGATTTTTTGTTTAAAAAACTTCACTTTAATTTTCGTATATCTTTAAAAATATTTAATTAAAATAAACGGATGTTAATGCTGGGATTTCCATCCATTGTGTCCTGGAAATTTTTAAAGTTGAAAGGAAGTGATTAATCGAATAAAATGATTGAAAATAAAAATAAGAAAGGCGATTTAAACACGTGCTCGAACTGCGGGGCTCTCGTCTCTCAAGAACAGGTTAAGAGCTTACATGAAAATGAATCAATTATTTGTGAACTTTGTGGGGCAGAGCTTCAAATTAAGGATTTTAGTGGCAAAAAGCAGGTGCATGAGGAGGTTTTCTCTCTTGAAGAGAAGATCTTCATATTCAGGCACATTCATGAACTCTTGAGCACTAAAGAGTTCAAGGAGATGATCATTCATGGTGATGAACGGCTCGAAAAAGATGAGGTCGAAAACACGACCACGTATTTCCTTAAATCATTATATGATTTACCCTTTTCCGATGAATTAAAGGATAGAATAATAATCAATGAGCATGTATTTCAAGAGTGGGTGCAGTTGATGTTTGGATTAATGGCCGGAAGCCTTAACACCTCCTCAATCAAGCTAACATACATGGACGAGATAATCACAGAATTAAAAAAGCAGATCGGATTTCCTCACCCGTATCATGAAACGGATGAGCTGAATCGCCATCTAATATTATTCTTGTCCCGGTTCATTCACGATCATGTCAAAATCGTCAATTTCTCCTCTTGGTCAGATTTAAACAACAGAGAGAGGTTTCTCCGAGAGATTCTTAAGTATTTTAACAACTTGAACCTCAAAAAACAATGGGTCAAGACGCTTGGTTCTAAAATTCCGAAAAGGGTGAGAAGAAGATACCGGCAATTATTATTTGACATGAACTGTAATCACCTTTATTTAGAAAGTTTCAAGGATTTTCTTGATAAGCTGTTGGATTTCAGCTTGCTCCTGATTGATCCAACGGGGAGGCTCACTGAAGTTCGGGATATTGACGAACAAATTGTTCTTGATCTCTCAGGCTTGAATGTATATGATAAAAAGCATGGGTTCTCCCCGCTTTTCAAGAAAAAT